>NZ_JBEYVX010000003.1:0-255613 GCF_040644195.1 Streptomyces sp. NPDC047014
CCGGAGGGCGGCGCGGGCGGGCCCGCGGGGGGCGTGGGTGCGCCGAACCCGCCCGGCGCCGGGGCGGCCGGGGGAGGATCCTGCGGCGCTCCGAAGCCGCCGGAGGGCGGCTGGCTGGGGGGCGGCGGGGTACTCATCGGTTGCTGTTGCCTCTCGGTGGACGGCTCGTCGGGCGGCCGGTGGGACGCGTTGTCGGCGTTGTCGGCGTTGTCACTTGCCGAAGACCATCAGGAGCTTCTCGTCGGTGTCCCGTGCGTTCAGGCGGGACGTGGAGATGAAGAAGCGCCCGTCCACGTAGTCGGCCTGCGGGGAGTAGAAGGAGCTCTCGATCGGCGCGGAGGCGCCCGACGGGTTGCGCAGCAGCGCCGTGGGGGTGCTGCCGTCGGCCGGGACGGACAGGATCTCGCCGCCCTGGGCGTTCTCCGCCTTGCGGTAGGCGATCAGCTGCCCATTGGCCGCCTTGAGCGGGGTGATGGTGCGCCCCTCGCCCGCCGGGACGCGCCATTTGGCCTTGCCGGTGCCGAGGTCGAAGGCGACGATCTCGTTGGCCTTGCCGATCTCCGCCTTGGTGGGCAGGTAGAGGGTGTTGCCGTCGGCGACGGCGGTGGCGCAGCCCTGGAGCGCGTCGTCGTAGCTGATGCCGCACTCGGTGGGGAAGCTGCCCTCGGCGGAGAGGGTGGCGCGCTGCTTGCCGTCGGGGCCGAGGACCACGATGGAGCGTTCCTTCGTGGTGGCGTTGCCGAGGTCGAGGACGACCGGGTCGACCGAGTAGACCCGGGTGACCTTCCAGCCCTTGGGGAGGCGGAAGGTCCAGGTCTTCTTGCCGGTGAGCGGGTCGGCGTCCTGCACCTCGACGGTGCTGTCCTGGTCGTAGCAGGTGGCGACGCCGATCATCTTGCCGTTGCCGGTGGCGTAGGCGCCGGGGACGCAGCCCTCGGAGGGGCTGGCGAAGAGCTTGTCGCCGGTGCTGATCCGGAAGGCGGTGGCGCGGGTGAGCCGGTTGACGGTGACGGTGTCACCGGTCATGGCCAGGCTCGGGTCGAGGAACATGTCGAAGGCGCTCTCCTTCGTCACCTCCTTCGACCAGCCCGCCGCGCCCGCCTTGAGGTCGATCATGCGGATCTGGTTGCAGCTGGCGGTGTCCGAGGGGCCGTCCTCGAAGAGGACCACGGTCTTGCCGTCCTCGGTGGTCCGGGGCGTGGTGCCGCAGACATCGGCGGGGAAGTCGATGGTCCACTTCTCCTTGCCGTCGGCGACCGCGTAGCCCTTGACGGTCTTTCCGACGACCTTGGCCACGGTGTCGCCCACGACCCACTGGCCCTTGGAGGCGATGCCCGCCCCGGGGCCGTCGAGCTTGGCGGTCTTGAGCCAGAGGACCTTGTCCTCGCCCTGCTTGCGGCCGGCGTTGAGGTCGGTGGCCTGCGCGCCGCCGTCGCCGTTGCCGTCGCCCTGGTCCACGGAGGGGGAGCCGGAGGGCTTGGCGTCGCCCGGCTCCTGGGCGACGGGCTCCTTGGTGTCCTCGCCGCCGGAGAGGGCCACGTAGCCGACACCGCCGAGGACGAGTACGGAGGCCACCGCGGCCGCGATGACCAGCGTGAGCTTCTTCTTCGGCGGCATGCCGGGGCCGCCGGGCCCGGGCGGCTGGAGGCCGTGCGGCGGGTACGCGGCGACGGTGGGCGGCTGCTGCGGGTACGGCGGCTGCTGGGCGTAGCCGGGGTGCGGGCCCTGGCCGGGGTGCGGGGCCGGGCCGGGCTGCTGCGCGTACGGGTTGTCGCCCTGCTGCGGATACCCGTAGCCCGGCTGCGGCGGGCCGGGGAGGTGTCCGTAACCGGAAGGAGTCGGCGGCTGGTTCGGCGGCTGGGGCGGCTCGGTCATCAGCGCACTTTCGGCTTCTGGGGGGCGGGGAGGATGACCTTTCTATCACTGACGGCGTTCATACAACGGACCGGTCCGTCCCCTGTTCCCAAGGGAGGACCGGCCCGTGACGCCCTCGTTATCCGGCCGGTCGCGCCCGGCGGCCCCGGCGGATCTACGCCTCCTCGGCCAGCTCCAGCCAGCGCATCTCCAATTCGTCGCGGTCCGCGAGAAGTTCGCGCAGCTCCGCGTCGAGCTTGGCCACCTTGTCGTAGTCGGTGGAGTGTTCGGCGATCTGGGCGTGCAGGGCGCTCTCGCGGTCGGAGAGCTTGTTCAGCTGCCGCTCGATCTTCTGGAGCTCCTTCTTCGCGGCCCGTGAGTCACCGGAGGGGCTGGACTTGGCGGCCGCGGCGGGCGCGGGCGCCGGGGCGGCGGCCTCGATCATCTTCTGGCGGCGCTCCAGGTACTCGTCCAGGCCGCGCGGCAGCATCCGCAGGCTGGCGTCACCGAGCAGCGCCATCACGGTGTCGGTGGTGCGCTCGATGAAGAAGCGGTCGTGGGAGATGACGATCATCGAGCCGGGCCAGCCGTCGAGCAGGTCCTCCAGCTGGGTCAGGGTCTCGATGTCGAGGTCGTTGGTGGGCTCGTCGAGGAAGAGGACGTTCGGCTCGTCCATCAGCAGGCGCAGGATCTGCAGCCGGCGCCGCTCACCACCGGAGAGGTCGCCGACGGGCGTCCACTGCTTCTCCTTGGTGAAGCCGAACTGCTCGCAGAGCTGGCCGGCCGTCATCTCGCGGCCCTTGCCGAGGTCGACGCGGTCGCGGACGCGCTGGACGGCCTCCAGCACGCGCAGCGAGGGGTCGAGCTCCCCGACCTCCTGGGAGAGGTAGGCCAGCTTGACGGTCTTGCCGACGATGACCTGGCCGGAGGCGGGCTGGGTCTCGCCCTGGCTGCGGGCGGCCTCCGCGAGGGCGCGCAGCAGGGAGGTCTTGCCGGCGCCGTTGACGCCGACGAGGCCGACGCGGTCGCCGGGGCCGAGGTGCCAGGTGAGGTGCTTGAGCAGGGTCTTGGGTCCGGCCTGCACGGTGACGTCTTCCAGGTCGAAGACGGTCTTGCCGAGGCGGGCGTTGGCGAAGCGCATCAGCTCGGACTTGTCGCGCGGCGGCGGGACGTCCGCGATGAGCTCGTTGGCCGCCTCGATGCGGTAGCGGGGCTTGGAGGTCCGGGCGGGGGCGCCGCGGCGCAGCCAGGCCAGCTCCTTGCGCATCAGGTTCTGCCGCTTGGTCTCCTCGGTGGCGGCGATGCGGTCGCGCTCGGCGCGGGCGAAGACGTAGTCGCTGTAGCCGCCCTCGTACTCGAAGACCTCGCCGCGCTGGACGTCCCACATGCGGGTGCAGACCTGGTCGAGGAACCAGCGGTCGTGGGTGACGCAGACGAGGGCGGAGCGGCGGGTCCGCAGGTGGCCGGCCAGCCAGGAGATGCCCTCGACGTCGAGGTGGTTGGTGGGCTCGTCGAGGATCAGGAGGTCCTGCTCCGCGATGAGCAGCTTGGCGAGCGCGATACGGCGCCGCTCGCCGCCGGAGAGCGGACCGATGACGGTGTCGAGGCCCTGGCCGAAGCCGGGCAGGTCCAGGCCGCCGAAGAGTCCGGTGAGGACGTCGCGGATCTTGGAGTTGCCGGCCCACTCGTGGTCGGCCATGTCCCCGATGATCTCGCGGCGGATGGTCGCGGAGGGGTCGAGGGAGTCGTGCTGGGTGAGGACGCCCATGCGCAGCCCGCCGGACTGGGTGACCCGGCCGGTGTCGGGCTCCTCCAGCTTGGCGAGCATGCGGATGAGGGTGGTCTTGCCGTCGCCGTTGCGGCCGACGACGCCGATCCGGTCTCCCTCGGACACGCCGAGGGAGATACCGTCCAGCAGGGTACGTGTGCCGTACACCTTGCTGACTGCCTCGACATTGACCAGATTGACGGCCATCAGACGCGCTCCAGGGAAGGGGTGTGGATCAGCCCCTCAGCCTAACCCTCCGGGCCGGGGCGGATCGTTCCACCAGCCAGGCGCCCGCCACGGCCATTCCGATGGCCGCCGGTGCGGTGACGGGGAAGGCGATCAGGGTGGCGCTGTGCCCGTCGAGCAGCCCGCCGAGGCCGGTCATGGACAGCCCGAGCACCCCGAGCAGGCAGAGCGTGATCCCGAGGGCGGCCCGGCCCCCGGCGCCGCCCCCGTCGGTGACGGCGGAGGCCGCCCCGGGTGCCTCGAACCGGCGGAACAGCGCCACGAACAGCGCGGTCACCCCCACCGCGGCCAGGACCCGTACGGGCACCTGCGCCCACCAGGCCGCGGTGGCGGGGGCCGGCAGCTCCAGGCCGAGGCCGAGCTGGGCCCCGTACACGGTGAGCATGGCGGTGAGGTGCCAGAGGAAGGCGGTCATGGCGACCCCGTTGGCGGCGACCACCGCGCGCCAGACGCGGGGGCGCTCCAGCCAGACGCCGGCGGGCCGGGCGGCGAGCTGCACGGCCCCGACGAGCCACAGGCCGTGGCAGAGCAGGGCGAGGGTGGGCGGGGCCATGTTGGAGACCTTCTCGCCGGGCATCCCGACCATCGACAGCGGGTACGGCCCCCAGGCCACCAGCAGCACGGCCCCGGCCAGCCCGCCCGCGGCGAGCAGGGCGGGCCGGCGGATACGCCCGTCGGCGCGCAGGAACCCCAGCTGATGGACCGCGAGCCAGACGAAGGCGAAGTTCAGGAACTCGACGTACGGCACCCCGCCCGCGAAGCGCAGTACGTCGACCAGCGCGGCCGCCCCGGCCAGCGCGGCGAAGGCGGCCCAGCCGTACCGCTCGTGCAGCCGCAGCAGGGGCGGGGTGAAGGCGACCATGGCGAGGTAGATCCCGATGAACCACAGCGGCTGCGTCACCAGCCGCAACGCGGCCCCGGCCAGCGCCCCCTCGCCCTTCCCGGCGAGCTGCACACCGAGCGCGACGACGCCCCACACGAGCACGAACACCAGGGTGGGCCGCAGCAGCCGCCGCAGCCGGGCCCGCAGGAAGAGGGCGTAGACGGGGCGGCCGTCGTGACGGCGGGCGAGGGAGCGGTAGGAGAGGGCGTGCGAGAACCCGCCGACGAAGAAGAAGACGGGCATGATCTGCAACACCCAGGTGAGCACCTGGAGCGGCGGCACGAGGGCGAGCAGATTCCCTATCCCGTCGCCGCTGACGGCGGCCATGAGCCAGTGCCCCCCGATGACGGCACCGAGCGACGCGACCCGCAACAGATCGACGTACCGGTCCCGCCCGGAGGGCGTGGCGGCGGCCATGTCCCGCACAGAAACACTCATCCCCCCACGCTGCCCGCACCCCCGAGGGGCCCGACAGGGCGCAGGTACTCAACTGGCGCCTGAGTACGCGAAGTCCGGGCGGGACCACATCCAGCCCCGCCGGCGTTCGAGGCGCGGGGTCCGGGGCGGCGCCCCGGGAACGCACCCGCGGGCTGCGACCGGCCGCGGCCCGCCCTCTCAGGCCGACAGCACCACGGCCCCCGGCACCGGCCCCACCGCCACCCGAGTGGCCCGGCACACCCCGGCCCCCTCCAGCGCGGCCACCACCTTCGCCGCGGCCACCTCGTCCGCCACCAGGAACGCGGTCGTCGGCCCGGACCCCGACACCAGCGCGGCCACCGCCCCACCGCCCAGCCCCGCGTCGAGCGTCGCCGCCAGCGAGGGCCGCAGCGAAACCGCCGCCGCCTGCAGGTCGTTCGTCAGGCTCGCGCCCAGCGCCCCCGCGTCCCCGGAGGCCAGCGCGGCCAGCAGCACCGGCGAAGCCACCGGCTCCGGCACGGCCCGCCCCTCGGCCTCCGCCAGCCGGTCGAACTCCCGGAAGACGGCCGGCGTGGACAGCCCCCCGTCCGCCACGGCGAACACCCAGTGGAAGGTCCCCGCCTCGACCGGCACGAGCAGTTCCCCGCGCCCCGTCCCGAGCGCGGCCCCGCCGACGAAGCTGAACGGCACGTCGCTGCCCAGCTCGGCGCAGATGTCCAGCAGCTCCTCCCGCGGGCTGTCCAGCCCCCAGAGCGTGTCGCAGGCGAGCAGCGCCGCCGCCCCGTCCGCGCTGCCGCCCGCCATGCCCCCGGCGACGGGGATGTTCTTCGCGATGTGCAGGTGAACGGCCGGTTCGATGCCGTGCCGCGCCGCCAGGAGCTCCGCGGCGCGCGCGGCGAGGTTGCTGCGGTCCAGGGGGACCTGGTCGGCGTCGGGCCCGGCGCAGCTCACGGTCAGCGCCTCGGCCGGGGTGGCGGTGACCTCGTCGAAGAGGGAGACGGCGAGGAACACGTTGGCCAGGTCGTGGAAGCCGTCGGGGCGCGCGGCGCCCACCGCCAGCTGCACGTTGACCTTCGCGGGCACCCGTACGGTCACGGCCCGCGTCGCGGGGGCGGTCACAGCGCGGCCCCCGCCTCGGGCCGGTGCTCGGCGATCGCGGCGAACTGCTCCACCGTCAGGGACTCCCCGCGGGCCTGCGGCGAGACCCCGGCGGCGACCAGCGCGGTCTCGGCGCCCGCCGCCGAACCGGCCCAGCCGGCCAGCGCGGCGCGCAGCGTCTTGCGGCGCTGCGCGAAGGCGGCGTCGACGACGGCGAAGACCTGCTCCTTGGTGGCGGTGGTCTTGATCGGCTCGGTGCGGCGCACGAGGGAGACGAGCCCGGAGTCGACGTTCGGCGCGGGCCAGAACACCTTGCGGCCGATGGCTCCGGCGCGCTTGACCTCGGCGTACCAGTTGGCCTTGACGGAGGGCACCCCGTACACCTTGTTGCCCGGTTCGGCGGCGAGCCGGTCGGCGACCTCCGCCTGCACCATGACCAGGGTGCGCTCGATGCTGGGGAAGCGGTCGAGCATGGTCAGCAGGACGGGCACGGCCACGTTGTACGGCAGGTTCGCGACGAGCGTGGTCGGCGCGGGCCCGGGCAGCTCGGTGACGAGCATCGCGTCGGAGTGGACCAGCGCGAAGCGGTCCTTCCTGGCGGGCATCCGGGCCTCGATGGTGGCGGGCAGGGCGGCGGCGAGGATGTCGTCGATCTCGACGGCGACGACCCGGTCGGCGGCCTCCAGCAGCGCGAGCGTCAGCGAGCCCAGCCCCGGCCCGACCTCGACGACGACATCGTCGGGCCGGACCCCGGCGGTGCGCACGATCCGGCGCACGGTGTTGGCGTCGATGACGAAGTTCTGCCCCTTCTGCTTCGTCGGCCGCACGCCGAGGGCGGCGGCCAGCTCCCGGACGTCGGCCGGTCCGAGAAGGGCGTCGGGGGTGTGGGGGGAGGTGCTGTCGGGCTGCTGCTCTGCGGTGCTCACCGGTAAAGCGTACGGCCGCAGTGCGGCCACGGGGTCGCGCCCCTTTGCACGTAGAGCTTCTTCGCCCGGTACGTCTGTTCCGCGCCCGGGGCGTCCTGGGGGCGGCCGGTGCCGCCGAGGCCCTGCCAGGTGCGGACGTCGAACTGGTACAGGCCGCCGTAGGTGCCGGAGGGGTCGGTGGCGGAGGGGCGGCCGCCGGATTCGCAGCGGGCGAGGGCGGCCCAGTCGAGGCCGTCGGCGCCGGAGACCGAGTCGGGCAGGCGCCGGGTGCCGATGCGGACCAGCTGGGTGACGGGCTCGCGGACCACCTCGTCGGCGACGGGGCGCGGCTTCTGGCGGACGCCGTTGACGGTGCGCAGGCTGTAGGTGACCCGGCGGGCGCCGGGGCGGCCCGCGCGTTCGACGACCTCGGTGCCGGTGAACAGGTCCGGGTCGCGGACCTCCTCGGTGGCGAAGGGGATGCGTTCCTCGCGGACCTCGTGGGTGCCGGTGATGCGCAGGACGGTGACGGTCTGGCCGTCGCGCGGGAAGTCGGCGGGCGGCACGGAGGTGGTGTCCTGGTCGCCGAGGGTGATGCCGGCCTGGTCGAGGGCTTCGAGGACGGTGGCGGCGTTGGTACGGATGGTGCGCTCGCGGCCGTCGGCCATGAAGGTGACGCTGCGCTCGGTGCGCACGCCGAGGGTCAGGCCGGAGCGCGGGACGGGTGCGGTGCGCGGGCTGGAGAGGTGGGCGCCTTCGGCGCGGATGCCGAGCTGGCGCAGGGCGCCGTCGACGGTGCGGGCGGTGGTCCACACCTGGCTCCGCCGGCCGTCGACGGTCAGGTTCAGGGGGCGGCCGTAGCGGACGACGACCTCCTCGCCGTCGTCGAGGACGTCGCCGGGGGCGGGGGCGACCAGGTCGTGGGGGCCGATGTCCAGGCCCTCGGCGGTGAGGAGGGCGTCGACGTCGCCCGCGAAGGTGTGCAGGGTCCGGGGGACGCCGTCCACGGTGAGCCGTACGGATTTGTCGGCGGCGACGAAGGCGGTGGTGCCGCCGGCGAGGAAGGCGACGACGAGCGCCTGCGGCACGATCCGCCGCCAGGTCCCGGCGCCCTGCCCGCCCGCCGCGCCCCCGGCCCGCCGCCGTCCGGGGCCGCCGGGTGCGGGCAGGACCGCGGTGGTGGCGGCGGCCGGCCGGCGGCGGCCGCGCCCCGCATCCTCGGGCGGAGTGGCCGGGTCCGGCGGGGCGGGCGCCCCGCGCCTGCGGCCGGGGCCCGGGACGGCCGGCGGGGGCGGACCGGGCGGGAGCCCGGCCCCCGGGCGGCCGCCGTGGCCCGGCCGGTCCGGGAGGGTCGCCGGGCCCGGGTGGGGGGCGCGACGGCGGCCGGGGCCGCGGGGGACGGGGACGGCCGGCATCGTGTCCTGGAGGGCCGGGTCGGGTTCCCCCCGGCTGCCCTGCGTTTCGCTCACGACGCTCGCTCCCCTGGTGGTCCGGCACCCGCTGGCCGGGGGCACGGCACCCTAGCGGAGCGGCCGTCACGCTTCAAAGTCGTACGACTACGCAGGGTGCGGGAGCGTTCAGTAGGCGAAGGCGCGCGCCGTGTTGGCCGCCAGGGCCGTGGCCATGGCGTCCTCGTCGATGCCGCGGACCGCCGCCATGGCCCGTACCGTCAGCGGAATGAGGTACGGGGCGTTGGGCCGTCCGCGGTACGGCGCCGGGGTGAGGTAGGGCGCGTCGGTCTCGACGAGGACCCGCTCCAGCGGGGCCACGGCCAGCGCCTCGCGCAGCGGCGCGGCGTTCTTGAAGGTGACGGTCCCGGCGAAGGAGAGGTAGTAGCCGGCGGCCGCGCATGTGCGGGCCATGTCGGCGTCGCCGGAGTAGCAGTGAAAGACGGTGCGCTCGGGCGCGCCCTCCTCGCGCAGGATGCGCAGGACGTCGGCGTGGGCGTCGCGGTCGTGGATGACGAGCGCCTTGCCCTGCCGCTTGGCGATCTCGATATGGGCCCGGAAGGACAGCTCCTGCGCGGCCACGCCCTCCGGTCCGGTACGGAAGTAGTCCAGCCCGGTCTCGCCGACCGCTTTGACGTGGGGCAGCGCGGCCAGGGCCTCGATCTCGGCGAGCGCGTCGTCGAGCGCGGCCCGCCCCCCGCCCGGCCGGGCCCCCTGCCTGGACCAGCCGTCGGGGTCCCCGTGCACGATGCGGGGCGCCTCGTTCGGGTGGAGGGCGACGGCCGCGTGCACGTTCTCGTACGCGGCCGCGGTCTCGGCGGCCCACCGGGAGCCCTTCACGTCGCAGCCCACCTGCACGACGGTGGTGACGCCCACCGAGGCGGCCTTGGCCAGGCCCTCCTCGACGGTGCCCGCCTGCATGTCCAGGTGGGTGTGCGAGTCCGCGACCGCCACCCGCAGGGGTTCGGGCAGCGGCGGCGGCGCGTCCTTGGAGGCGGCGGAGGAGGCGGGGGAAGGGCTCATGGAACCGATCTTATGACCGCCGGAAGAGCCCCTTCAGCCGGGCGCGGAGCCCCCGCCCCTCCTCGGCCCCGCCGGCGGCGGCCGCTCCGGGCGTCCCGCCGTGGCCGGGGTGGCGGCGCTGCTTCGGGGTGCGGGGGGTGTCGGCCCCGGCGGGGACGGGTCCGGCGATGCCGGGGGCGACGCGGTGGTGGTAGAGGTGGTCGATCATCCCGAGCACGGAGGAGACCTGGCCCGCGCGCATGATCCGTACGATGTGGCCGCCGCAGTTCAGGCAGGTGGGGTTGGACAGGGGTGAGGGCACCCGTTCGCCGTCGGCCTTGTACATGATGAACGGCTCGCCCTTGGCGTCGACGTGGTGCTCTATCTCGTACGCCTGCTCCCAGCCGTAGCCGCACTTCATGCAGGCGAAGGAGTACGCCTCGTGCACGGTGTGCAGGTCGGGGCCGGAGAACACGGCGGGGGCCGGGGCGGGGACGGGTAGCGGGGTGTCTGCGATCTCACTCATGCCAGCTCCTTTTGTTCCACTGGTGCCATTGCCAGTGGACGCCTCGGCGGGCGGGAGCGCATCAGGCCATGTCCAGTATTGGACGGTCTTTGGGCGGATCATTCCCAAAGTGCCCGGCGCCGGGTCCGGGCTTTGCCTTTCGGAGCAGCTCTTTACCGGTTTATGGCGCCTTTTGAGCCGCATTCTTTGCCGCCACCACCGCGTCGAACACCTCCCGCTTGGGTACGCCCGCCTCGGCCGCGACCGCCGCGATGGCTTCTTTGCGACGCTCCCCCGCCTCCTCGCGGACCTGCACCCGGCGCACCAGCTCCGCGTCGTCCACATCGCCGGGGCCGGCCGCCGGGGCGCCCTCCACCACGACGGTGATCTCCCCGCGCACCCCCTCGGCGGCCCAGGCGGCGAGCTCTCCGAGGCTGCCGCGCTTGACCTCCTCGTAGGTCTTGGTCAGCTCGCGGCAGACCGCGGCCCGCCGGCCCGCGCCGAAGACCTCGGCCATCGCGGCCAGGGTGTCGTCGAGCCGGTGCGGGGCCTCGAAGTAGACCAGGGTGCGCCGCTCGCCCTCGACCTCGCGCAGCCGGCCGAGGCGTTCCCCGGCCTTGCGCGGCAGGAAGCCCTCGAAGCAGAACCGGTCCACGGGCAGCCCGGACAGTGCCAGCGCGGTGAGCACGGCGGAGGGGCCGGGCACCGCGGTGACCTTGATGTCCCGCTCCACGGCGGCGGCGACCAGCCGGTAGCCCGGGTCGGACACCGAGGGCATGCCGGCGTCGGTGACCAGCAGCACGCGCGCGCCGCCGGCCAGCGCCTCGACCAGCTCCGGGGTGCGCGCGGACTCGTTGCCCTCGAAGTACGAGACCACGCGCCCGGTGGTGTGCACCCCGAGCCCCTGCGTAAGCCGGCGCAGCCGCCGGGTGTCCTCGGCGGCGACGACATCGGCCCGCTCCAGCTCGGCGGCCAGCCGCGGCGGGGCGTCGGCGAGGTCACCGATGGGGGTGCCGGCGAGCACGAGCGTGCCCGCCGGGCCGTCGGCCGGGGTGCCGGGGGAAGGGGTTCGGATACCGCGGGGCTGGTCAGTCGTCACCCGCCCATCCTCTCAGCCGCGCGGCCCGCCGCCCCCCCGCCACTGGGGCGCACACAGATCTCTTCCCTACGATGTGCCGGTGACCAGTACCGCGACGCCGCCGCCCAGCCCCGCGGGGGCCCCGCCCTCCGCGACGGCGGGCCGCGAAGAAGAGCCGCCCACCTGGCTGCGCCGCCTGCGCGGCTTCGGCTACGCGCCGGCCGCCGCGGCCTCGCCGCGCGCGGACGTCCGCGCCCGCCTGGTGCCCCCGTACACCAGGCCGTCCCGGCAGCTGTGGCTGACGCTGGGGCTGGGGCCCGAGGTGTGGGGGATGTGGCAGCGCGTCATGGCCTGGGCGGGGCCGGTGCTCGTGGCGCTGGTGGCCGGGGTGCTGCGGTTCGTGCACCTGGGCAGCCCGAAGGCGGTGATATTCGACGAGACGTACTACGCGAAGGACGCCTGGGCCACGATCAAGCAGGGCTACGAGGCGAACTGGCCGAAGGACATCGACAAGTCGATCCTTGCCAACCCGGACGGGGTCGCCCTCCCCGTGGACCCGGGCTATGTGGTGCACCCGCCCGTCGGGAAGTGGGTCATCGGGCTCGGCGAGTGGATGTTCGGCTTCACCCCCTTCGGCTGGCGGTTCATGACCGCCGTGCTCGGCACCCTGTCGGTGCTGATGCTGTGCCGGATCGGCCGCCGCTTGTTCCGCTCGACGTTCCTGGGCTGCCTGGCGGGCGCGCTGCTCGCGGTGGACGGGCTGCATCTGGTGATGAGCCGTACGGCGCTGCTGGACCTGGTGCTGATGTTCTTCGTCCTGGCCGCGTTCGGGGCGCTGCTCATCGACCGCGACCGGGCGCGGGCCCGGCTGGCGGACGCGCTGCCGGTGGACGAGGAGGGCCGGACCAGGCCCGACGCGAGGATCGCGGAGACGCTGCGGCTGGGCTGGCGCCCGTACCGGATCCTGGCCGGGGTATGCCTGGGGCTGGCGGCGGGGACGAAGTGGAACGGCTTCGTCGTACTGGCCTTCTTCGGGGTGCTCACCGTGCTGTGGGACGCGGCCGCGCGGCGCACGGCGGGCGCGGGTGCCCCGTACGCGGCGATGCTGCGGCGCGACGCGCTGCCGGCGTTCGTGTCGACGGTGCCGGTGGCGGTGCTGACGTACGTGGCCTCCTGGTCGGGCTGGATCTTCAGCCCGGACAACGGCAAGGGCGGCTACCTGCGCGACTGGGCGGCCAAGCACGACCAGGGAAGCTCGCTGTCGTTCCTGCCGGAGTGGGTGCGCAGCCTGTGGCACTACGAGACCGAGGTGTACAACTTCCACGTCGGGCTGACCTCGGGGCACACCTACGAGTCCAACCCGTGGAGCTGGCTGGTGCTGGGCCGGCCCGTCTCGTACTTCTACGAGTCCCCCGCGCCCGGCACCGACGGCTGCCCGGCGACGGAGGCGGGCAAGTGCGCCCGCGAGGTGCTGGCCCTGGGCACGCCGATGCTGTGGTGGGCGGGCTGCTTCGCGCTGCTGTACGTGCTGTGGCGCTGGCTGTTCCGCCGCGACTGGCGGGCGGGCGCGATCGCGTGCGCGCTGGGCGCGGGCCTGCTGCCCTGGTTCAACTACCAGGAGCGGACGATCTTCTACTTCTACGCGGTGGTCTTCGTCCCGTACCTGTGCCTGGCGGTGGCGATGATGATCGGCGCCCTGCTGGGCCCGGCGGGCTCGACGGAACGCCGCCGCGCCCTGGGCGCGATCGGCGCGGGCGTCCTGGTCCTGCTGATCGTGTGGAACTTCATCTACTTCTGGCCGATCTACACGGGCCAGACCTTGCCCATGGACTCCTGGCGCGGCCGCATGTGGCTGGACACCTGGGTCTAGCAAGCGCACGCGAGGGGCCCGGCACCGCTTGGCGCCGGGCCCTTTCGTGTGGGTGTCACGGGGCAGCCGCGTTGCAGGCCGAGGCGGCCACGTCCTTGCTGGCGCCGACCGCTGTGAGGCTGGCGGAGCAGCTGGGCTGGTTGCCGTTGTGGCCCTGGTAGCACGCCTCCGCGACGCCTTCCGTGGTCTTGGGGCTGTGCTGGGCGACGTACTGCTCGCACGCCTTCACGTCCGCCTGGGCGGACGGGGCGGCGAGGACGGTACCGCCGACGGCGAGGGCCAGGCCGGCGAGGATGCTCGGGATACGGGCCGACGGACGCATGCGGATGCACCTGCTCTCTCGGATCGGTGAGACGGGCCGCGCGCGGGTCGCCCTTCCGACGCTAGAACACGGCCCCGGCGCCTGCACGTTGGGGCGGGCGGGGCCCGGGGGGCGGGGCGGGAGAAGGTCCCGGTCCGGTAACAACAACACACCGTCCGACTCCGGCGAGTAAGGTCAGCCCCAGATATTCCTGAACGCGTTCAGGAATGCTGACTCATGGGGGATGACAGAAGTGAACGGAGCGGCAAGGGGCGCCCTGATCGGCGGGGTCTTCCTCGCGATGGTCGGGGGCGCCGGATACGGGGTGTACGCGCTGGTCGGTGACACCGGCAGCGGCGGGGAGGGGACCACCGCGCTCTCCGGGGGCAGCGGCCCCGTCAAGGAGAAGGAGGCCGCGGCGGCCGCGAAGGCGTTCCTCGACGCCTGGGCCTCCGGGGACGAGCGGGCCGCGGCCGATCTGACCAACAACCCGGCGGCCGCGCAGGGTGCCGTCGCGGACTTCCGGACCAAGGCGTACGTGTCCAGGGCCGTGATCACCCCCGGCCCGGTGAACGGCGCCCTCGTGCCCTTCACCGTCCAGGCGGAGATCACCTACGAGGGCGTGACCAAGCCCCTCGCCTACGACTCCCAGCTCACGGTGGTACGCGGCCTGACCAGCGGCAAGCCCCTCGTCGACTGGCAGCCCTCGGTGCTCCACCCGCAGCTGCAGAAGGACGAGAAGCTGCGGGCCGGCGCCCCGGCGAGCCCGCCCGTGAAGGCCGTCGACCGCAACGGCGAGGAGCTGACCCCGGAGAAGTACCCCTCGCTGCGCCCGGTGCTCGACCAGCTGCGCCAGACCTACGGGGGCCGGGCGGGCGGCAGCGCGGGCGCCGAGCTGTGGATCGAGCCGGCGGCCGCGGACGCGCCGAGGCGCAGCCTGCTGACCCTGGTCGCGGGCGAGCCGGCCACCCTGCGCACCTACCTCGACGCGAAGGTGCAGGCGGCCGCCGAGCAGGCGGTGACGAAGTTCCCGGAGGCTTCGGTGGTCGCGGTCATGCCGAGCACCGGGCATGTCCTGGCCGTCGCCAACCACCGCAAGGACGGCTTCAACGCGGCGATGACCGGCAACCGGGCCCCCGGCTCCACGATGAAGATCGTGACCGGCGAGATGCTGCTGGACCGCGGCCTGGTCGCCGCCGACAAGCAGGCCGAGTGCACCAAGGACGTGTCCTGGGGCGGCCGGACCTTCCACAACCTCAAGAACTTCGAGGACCCGGGCGCCACCTTCGCGACCAGCTTCGCCCGGTCCTGCAACACCGCCTTCATCAAGCCGATCAAGCACGTGAACGACGACGCGGCGCTGGCGGACGAGGCCCGGGAGGTCTTCGGCATCGGCCTGGACTGGAAGACGGGGGTCAAGTCCACCGACGGCAAGGTCCCGGTGGCGACGGGCGCCGAGGAGGCCGCCGGGTACATCGGGCAGGGGAGGATCACCATGAACCCGCTGAACGTCGCCTCCATCACCGCGACCGCCCGCACCGGCGTCTTCCGCCAGCCGCTGCTGGTGGCGCCGGATCTGGACGGCCGGCGGATCGCCACCGCCGAGCGGCGGATGAAGCCGGCGGTGCAGCAGCAGCTGGTCTCGATGATGCGGCTGACGGCGAAGAGCGGCACCGCGCGCGAGGCGATGGCCTCGGTGGGCGGCGACAAGGGCGCGAAGACCGGTTCCGCCGAGGTCGGCGGGGCGGGCGAGGCCCCCGACAGCTGGTTCACCGGGTTCAGCGACGACCTGGCCGCGGCGGCCATGGTCGAGGGCGGCGGGCACGGCGGCGAGGCCGCGGGCCCGATCGTCGCCCAGGTGCTGAACTCGCGCTGAACCTCTCGCTCCGGGCCCGGCCCGCCGGCGAACCCGTCAGAGGGCCGACTTGAGCGCCCGTACGAGCGCCTGCGCGCGCGGGTCCGCCGTCACCGACTTCGCCAGGGCGTTGGTGACGTAGCCGAAGGCGATCCCGGCCTCCGGGTCGGCGAAGCCCAGCGATCCGCCGCGCCCGGGGTGCCCGAAGGAGGCGGGCGAGAGCAGCGGCGAGGCCGGGCCGTGCAGCATGTAGCCGGCGCCGAAGCGGGTGTTCACCACCAGCACCCGGTCCGGGCCCGCCGCGTGCTCGCGGGCGGCGAGGGCGGTGCTGGCCGGGGTGAGGATCCGGGCGCCGTCCTCGACCACGCCGAGGGTGGCCGCGTAGAAGCGGGCCAGGCCGCGGGCGGTCCCGATGCCGTTGGAGGCGGGCAGCTCGGCGGCCCGGTAGGCGGGGTCGTTCTCGTCGGGCAGCGGGTCGATGGCGGCGAAGGCCCGGCGGGTGAGCGAAGCCGGGTCGGCGTACGCCTCGGAGACATTGCGGCGCGGCCGGGTCCGCAGCACCCCGGCGGTCTCCGGCGGGTCCACCGGGGCCACCCGGCCCACGCGGTGGGCCTCGGACTCCGGTATGCCGATCCAGAAGTCCAGGCCCAGCGGCTCGGCGATCTCCTCGGCCAGGACGGCGCCCAGCGTGCGGCCCGTCACCCGCAGCACCAGCTCGGACAGCAGCCAGCTGTAGGTCTGCGCGTGGTAGCCGTGCGCGCCGCCCGGCTCCCAGAAGGGGCGCTGGGCGGCGACCGCGGCGGCCCCCGACACCCCGTCCGCGGCTTCGGCGGCGCTCAGCCTGCGGTCCAGGGCCGGGACGCCGGCCCGGTGCGCGAGCAGGTCCCGTACGCGCACCCGCTCCTTGCCGCCCGCCTTGAACTCGGGCCAGTACGAGGCGACCGGCGCGTCCAGGTCGAGCAGTCCGCGCTGGTGCAGCAGCAGCGGCACGGCCGCGGCCACGCCCTTGGTGGCGGAGCGGACGATCTGCGCGGTGTCCTCGGTCCAGGGCGCGGTGCCGTCGGCGTCCTTGGTGCCGCCCCAGAGGTCGACGACCTTGCGGCCGTCGCGGTAGACGGAGACGGCCGCGCCCCGGTCCCCCAGCACCTCGAAGTTGCGTACGAACGCGTCCCTGACGGGCTCGAAGCCCTCCGCCACCACACCCTGGATGTCCACGTGCGGTGCAACACCGCCGGACCGGTGCTTATGCCACCGATACCGAGCGGGGGTCGAAGCCGAAGGGCAGCTCCAGCCGGTGGGCCCGCATCAGGTCCTCGTCGCACAGCAGGTCCTGGGTGCGGCCGTCCGCCGCGATGACCCCCTCGCTGAGGACCACCGCGCGCGGGCAGAGCTCCAGCGCGTAGGGCAGGTCGTGGGTGACCATCAGCACGGTCACGTCCAGGGAGCGCAGGATGTCCGCGAGCTCGCGGCGGGAGGCCGGGTCCAGGTTGGAGGAGGGCTCGTCCAGGACCAGGATCTCCGGCCGCATGGCGAGGACGGTGGCCACCGCGACCCGGCGGCGCTGCCCGAAGGACAGGTGGTGCGGCGGCCGGTCGGCGTAGGCGGCCATGCCGACCTGCTCCAGCGCGGCCCGGACCCGCTCCTCCAGCTCGGCGCCGCGCAGTCCGGAGGCGGCCGGGCCGAAGGCCACGTCCTCCCGTACGGTCGGCATGAACAGCTGGTCGTCGGGGTCCTGGAAGACGATGCCCACCCGGCGCCGGATCTCCGCGAAGTTCTTCTTCTCGACGGGCAGCCCGGCCACGGACACGGTGCCGACGCCGCCGCCGAGGATGCCGTTGAGGTGCAGGACGAGGGTGGTCTTGCCGGCGCCGTTGGGGCCGAGCAGGGCCACGCGCTCGCCGCGTCCGACGCTCAGGTCGACGCCGAAGAGGGCCTGGTGGCCGTCGGGGTAGGCGTAGGCGAGGCCGCTGACCTCCAGCGAGGGGACGCGGGGGGCGGGTGCGGCGGTCGGCTCAGGTGTCTCGGGGGTCACAGGGTCCATCCCATCAGACAGACGGCGAGCGCCGTCACGGGGAGCACGGCCGCGTACGCCCACTGGGCGCGGGTGGCCGCGACCTCGTCGATCACCGGCATGGAGCCGGTGTAGCCGCGGCTGACCATCGCGAGGTAGACCCGTTCGCCGCGCTCGTAGGAGCGGATGAACAGCGCCCCGGCCGTCTTGGCGAGCACCCCCCAGTGCCGGATCCCGCTCGCCTCGAAGCCGCGGGAGCGGCGGGCGACGGACATCCGCCGCAGCTCGTCCCCGATGACATCGCCGTACCGGATCATGAACGAGGCGATCTGTACGAGGAGGGGCGGCAGCCGGAGCCGTTGCAGGCCCAGCAGCAGCGCCCGCAGCTCGGTCGTGGAGGCGAGGACGACGGAGGCGGCGACGCCCAGGGTGCCCTTGGCCAGTACGTTCCAGGCGCCCCACAGGCCGGAGACGCTGAGGGACATGCCCAGCACCTCCACCCGCTCCCCCTCGGCGACGAAGGGCATGAGCACGGCGAAGGCGACGAAGGGGATCTCGATCAGCAGCCGCTTGAGCAGGTAGCGGGCCGGGATCCGGGCCGCGGCCGCGACCCCGGCGAGCAGGAGCGCGTACAGGCCGAAGGCCCACACCGCCTCCCGCGGTGTGGACACGACGACCAGCACGAAGGCGAAGGTCGCGGCGAGCTTGCAGTGCGGGGGCAGGGCGTGGACCGGCGACTGCCCCGGCCGGTAGAGCCTGTGGGCGTGGCCGGCACCCACGTCAGCCGACCGGGGTGGAGGCGGGCGTGGCGGCGGGCTCGTCGGCGCGGCGGCGGCGCACCACCCAGAAGATCCCGCTGCCGACGGCGACGGTGCCGGCGACGCCGATCACGCCCGCGAGGCCGGTGGAGAGGCTTTCGTTCTCGACGTCCTTGACGGCGTAGTCGGCGAGCGGGGAGCCGGCGGTGGCGTGCTCGTACTGGTCGGCCTTGGCGTCGATGCCCTTGTCGGCGGCGACCTTCTCCAGGCCGTCGGGGCTGGCGGAGGCGTAGGCGGAGACCAGGCCGGCGAGGACGAGGGCGGTGGCCAGGCCGGTGGCCCAGACCTTCTTCGTGGAGCGGGCGGCGGCCGGGGCGGGCGCGGCGGCCGGGGCGTCGACCAGCTCGCCGCCGACGCGCAGCTTGAGCGGGGAGGCGAGCCCGCGGGCCCCGTGCACCAGGTCGGGGCGGACGGCGATGACGGCGCCGACGGTCGCGGCGGTGATCACGGCCTCGCCGATCCCGATGAGGACGTGCACGCCGACCATGGCGGTGAGCACCTTGCCGATGGGGACGTCGGTGGTACCGCCGACGGCGTAGACGGCGGTGAAGGCGGCGGCCGCGGCGGGCACCGAGAGCAGGGCGCCGGCGAAGGCGGCCACGGTCACGGAGCGGCGGCTGCCCGGCAGGACCTTGAGCAGCCCGCGGAAGAGCAGGTGCGCGACGACGACGGTGACGACGCCCATGACGGTGATGTTCACGCCGAGCGCGGTGAGGCCGCCGTCGGCGAAGAGCACGCCCTGCATGAGGAGGACGACGGAGACGCACAGCACGCCGGTGTAGGGGCCGACGAGTATGGCGGCGAGCGCGCCGCCGAGGAGATGGCCGCTGGTGCCCGCGGCGACGGGGAAGTTCAGCATCTGGACGGCGAAGATGAAGGCGGCCACGAGGCCGGCGAGCGGCGCGGTGCGCTCGTCGAGCTCACGGCGGGCACCGCGCAGGCTCACCGCGACCGCGGCGGCGGCCACGACACCTGCGGCCACCGATACAGGTGCGTCGATGAATCCGTCGGGTACATGCATGGAAGTCACTCCGCTCTTCGCACCATCTTCAACCTTTCAAGAATGTGCTCAGTTGCGAACCGGTAGCAAGAGCGTCCGCATCACAAATAGGCGGTCGCGTTCTCGTGGGAATGTGCGAGGCTGGAGAACAAGCGGACCATATGTGCCGATTTGAGGAGTCTTGTCGATGTCTGCCACCGCCGAGAACCTCCCCCTGAACGCGACGACGGCCGGTCAGACGGCCGCAGCCCTCGTCGAGGAGCGGGTCCGCGCCCGTGTGATCACCGACGATCCCCTCTACCGGGCCATCCCGGTCGCCCTGCGCTTCACGCCGGACGAGCCGCTGGCCGTACGGATCGTCTTCCCGGCGGGGCTCTCCCCCGAGGGCACCGACAACGAGTGGGTCTTCCCCCGGGCCCTGCTCGAAGCGGGCCTCCAGGCGCCGACGGGCACCGGGGACGTCCGCGTATGGCCCTGCGGCCGGGTGCAGGCGGTGGTGGAGTTCCACTCCCCCGAGGGGGTCGCGGTGGTGCAGTTCGACATCGCGGCGCTGCGGCGTTTCCTGCGCCGCTGCTACGCCCCCGCCACCCGCCCGGCGTAAGCGGACGGCCCCGGCCCGCCCGACGGCCCGGCTCAGCGAGCGGCCCGGCCCCGTCCCCCACTGATCGGGGGGACGGGGCCGGGCCGTTGAGCAGGGCGGACCGGATCAGGCGTCGACCAGCTCGCGGTCCTTGTCCGGGCCCTCGGCGGACCGGGAGGACTCGGCGGCGAGGTGCTTGCGCAGGCTCTCGCCCTCCACGTCCACGTTCGGCAGCAGCCGGTCCAGCCACTTCGGCAGCCACCAGGCGCGGTGGCCGAGCAGGGCGAGTACCGCCGGGACGATCGCCATGCGGACCACGAAGGCGTCGAAGAAGACCGCGACGGCCAGACCGAAGCCGATCATCTTGACCATCTGGTCGCTGGCCCCGATGAAGCCCGCGAACACCGCGATCATGATGACGGCGGCGGCCACGACCACCCGCGCGCTGTACTGGAAGCCGGTGACGACGGCCTGGCCCGGGCGCTCGCCGTGCACGTACGCCTCACGCATCCGGGTGACGAGGAAGACTTCGTAGTCCATGGCGAGACCGAAGACCACGCCCACCATGAAGATCGGCATCATCGACATGATCGGACCGGTCTGCTCCACCCCGAAGACCGAGCCCAGCCAGCCCCACTGGAAGACCGCGACGACCGCGCCGAGGGCGGCGACCACGGAGAGCAGGAAGCCGAGGGCCGCCTTGAGCGGGACCAGGACGGACCGGAAGACGAGCATCAGCAGCAGGAAGGCCAGGCCGACCACGAGCGCCAGGTAGGGCAGCAGCGCGTCGTTCATCTTCTGCGAGAAGTCGATGTTCATCGCGGTGGCGCCGGTGACGAGGACCTCGCTGCCGCTGCTGTCGCGGATCTCGTGGACCAGTTCCTCGGTCTGCGTGGAGGAGGGGCGGTCCTTCGGGACCACCGTGATCACGGCGGCGTCGCCGGCCTCGTTGGGGGTGGGCGGGACGACCGCGGCCACGCCCTCCATGCCCTTGATCCGCTCGGCGGTGGAGTCGGCGAGCGCCTTGTCCCCGTCGACGACCACCATCAGCGGGCCGTTGAAGCCGGGGCCGAAGCCGTCGGAGAGCAGGTCGTACGCCTGGCGCTGGGTGGTGGAGACCGGCTGGGCGCCGTCGTCCGGCAGGCCCATCTCCAGCTTGCTCGCCGGTACGGCGATCACGCCGAGGCCGATCACACCGGCCAGCAGCACCATGACCGGGCGGCGCAGTACGAAGCGGGCCCAGCGGGTGCCGCCGTTGGCCTTGGGCTCGGCGCCGGCCGGCTTGGCCCGGCCGAGCAGGCGGCTCTTCTCGCCCGCGGGCAGCACCTTCCTGCCCGCGAAGCCGAGGATGGCCGGGACGAGGGTCAGCGCGACGAGCACGGCGATGACCACGGTGCCCGCGGCGGCGAAGCCCATCTTGGTGAGCATCGGGATGTTGACGACGGCCAGGCCCACGAGGGCGATGACCACGGTCAGGCCGGCGAAGACCACCGCGGATCCGGCGGTTCCGGCGGCGCGGCCCGCGGCCTCGTCGCGCGCCCGGCCCTCGGCGAGCTCCACGCGGTAGCGGGAGACGATGAAGAGGGCGTAGTCGATGCCGACCGCGAGGCCGATCATCGTCGCGAGGGTGGCGGTGGTGGAGCCGAGGTCGAGGACGTTGGCGAGGGCGGTGATGGAGGAGACGCCGATGCCCACGCCGATGATCGCCGTCAGCAGCGGCAGCCCGGCCGCGACCAGCGAGCCGAAGGTGATGACCAGGACGATCGCGGCGACCAGGATGCCGATGATCTCGCCGGAGCCCGTCTCGGGCGCCGCCATCAGCGCGTCGCCGCCGATCTGGACGTTCAGGCCGGTGGCCTTGGCGGCGTCACCGGACTCCTTGAGCGCGTCGCGGGTGGCGTCCTTCAGCTCCATCCCGCTGACCTTGTACTTCACGCTGGCATAGGCGGTGGAGCCGTCCTGGCTCACGGCCTGGGACTCGTAGGGGTCGGCGACGCTGGAGATCTCCGCCGCGCCCGGCCCGCTCCGCAGACCGGCGACGAGCTTCTGCACCTCGGCCTTGGGGCCGGGGTCGGTGACCTTGGCGCCCTCGGGGGCCTTGATGACGATCCGTGCGGTGGCGCCGTCGGCGGCCATGCCGGGGAAGCGCTCGTCCAGCAGGTCGAAGGCCCGCTGCGCCTCCGTACCGGGTATCGAGAAGGAGCCGGAGGTGGGGGCGGCGGCCGTGGCCGCGCCGAATCCGGCGGCGAACAGCAGCGCCACCCAGAGGAGGGCGACGAGCCCGCGGCGCCTGAAGGCGCCCCGGCCGAGTCGGTAGAGGAAGGTGGCCACGTCGGTGGTTCTCCCGTTCAGTCGTGGGATGGATCCGGAGGATCAGGGCATGGAGAGCCGGCCCGACGACGAGAGCGGCGTGTCAGGAGCAGCGGAGGGGACGGGGAGGCTCAGACGCCGAGGGCGGGGAAGACCACGGCGTCGATGAAGTCACCGAGGAACGACCGGTCCACCGGACGGTCCTCGATCAGCGGGAGCGCGATGAACGCCCCGATGAGCAGGTGCGGTACGAAATCCAGGGCCGGGCACCCCGGGTCGATCTCGCCCCGGTCCACCGCGCGCCGCAGCATCACCTGCAGCCCGGTGATCTCCGGGTCGACGAGCAGTTCCCGGAGGGCCTTGTGGAGCTCCGGGCTCTCGTGGACGGCATGGGCCAGACCGCGTATGAGCGCGCTGTCCTTGGCCATCTGCGCGTCGTCCGAGCACTCCACCATGCGCGCGAAGTCCCCGCGCAGGCTGCCCGTGTCGATCTCCCGCAGCGTGACGGGCTGCGTGCACCGCAGGGCCTTGGCGACCAGCTCCGGCTTGCTCCCCCACTGGCGGTAGAGGGTGGCCTTGCTGGACTTCGTACGGGCGGCGACCGCGTCCATGGTCAGCGCCTCGTAGCCGACGTCACGCAGGAGGTCGAGGACCGCCTCGTGCAGTTCGGCCTGCCGTTCGGGGGTGATCCGGCTGCGCCGGGCCGTGATCGCCTCGGTCATGTCCGCGCCTCCGTCCGAACGAAACTGTTCCGCACACCGGAGACGATACCCCCATCCCTCAGCGAAACGAAACCGTTCCGTTTCGCTTGTGGAGTGCTTTGGATCACCTGTACGGGTTGCCGCGCCCCCTCCCCGCGGAAAGCATTGGGGGGTGAGTCACGACGTCGCGTACCTCCGGTTCCCGCACCTGCACGACGATCTGCTGTGCTTCGTCACCGAGGACGACCTCTGGGTCGCCCCGCTCGTACCCGAGGGCCGGGACCCCGGACGGGCCTGGCGCATCACCGTCGACCGGACCCGGGTCGGGCACCCGCGGTTCTCCCCCGCCGGCCGGCACATCGCCTTCACCACCTGGCGCAGCCTCGATCCCGAGATCCACCTGGCCCCCGTCGACGGCGGACCCGCCCGGCAGCTCAGCCACTGGGGCGCCACCGACACCCGCGTCTGCGGCTGGGACCCGGACGGCAACGTCCTGGCCGTCTCCTCGCACGGGCAGCCCTTCTCCTACTACTCCTGGGCCTACAAGCTCCCCACCGACGGCAGCCCCGGCGGCCGCCTGCCCTGGGGCCCCGTCTCCGACATCCAGGTCACCGAGACCGGCGGCGAGCACCGCACCCTGCTGCTCACCGGCAAGCCCCCGCACGAACCGGCCTCGTGGAAGCGCTACCGCGGCGGCGCCACCGGCCGCCTCTGGCTGCACGGCACCCAGCTCCTGGAGGACCTGGAGGGCCACCTCGAAGCACCGATGTCCGTCGGCGGCCGGATCGCCTTCCTCTCCGACCACGAGGGCATCGGCAACCTCTACTCCTGCCTGCCCGACGGCACCGGCCTGCGCCGCCACACCGACCACGACGAGTTCTACGCCCGCCACGCCTCCAGCGACGGCTCCCGCGTGGTCTACCAGTGCGCCGGGGACCTGTGGATCGTCGACGCCCTGACCCCCGACTCCGTCCCGCGCAAGCTCCGGGTGCGGCTGGGCGGGCCGCGCGCGGGCCGGCGTACGTACCAGGTCTCGGCCGCCCACCACGTCGACTCGCTGTCCGTGGACACCACCGGGCGGGCCAGCGCGGTCGTCGTGCGCGGCAGCCTCTACTGGCTGACCCACCGCGACGGCCCGGCCCGGACCATCGCCGACACCCCCGGGGTCCGGGTCCGGCTGCCGGAGATGCTGGGCACCGGCGGGCAGGTCGCCTACGTCACCGACGCCGAGGGCGAGGACGCCATCGAGATCGCCTACCTCCCGCGGGCCTCCGGGGAACGGGCCCCGCGCCGGCTGGGCTCGGGCCGGCTGGGCCGCGTCACGGAACTGCTCGCGGACCCCGACGGGGAACGGCTCGCGGTGGCCTCCCACGACGGGCGGCTGCTGCTCGTCGACGCCACGGAGGACTCCGACGGCGAGGTCACCGAGCTGACCGCCTCCCTCAACGGGCCCGTCACCGACCTGGCCTTCTCCCCCGACGGCACCTGGCTGACCTGGTCCCACCCGGGCATCGGGCGCTCCCTGCGGCAGATCAAGATGGCCCGCATCGCCGGACCGGGCGCGCGCACCATCGTGGACGTCACCAACGGCCGCTTCGAGGACGAGAACCCGGTCTTCACCCGGGACGGGCGCTACCTGGCCTTCCTCTCCTGGCGCGGCTTCGACCCCGTCTACGACGTGCACACCGGCGACCTGTCCTTCCCGCTGGGCTGCCGCCCGTACCTGGTGCCGCTGTCCTCCGCCACGAACTCCCCCTTCGCCCTCTCCGCCGAGGGCCGCCCGGCCGCGGGCGGACTGGACCCGGAGGAGGGGGACTCGGGCGACGGCACCGTGACCGTCGAGGTGGAGGGGCTGGAGAGCCGGGTCACGCCCTTCCCCGTCTCCGCCTCCAAGTACTCGGCGCTCCACCCCGTCAGCGGCGGCGGGCTGGTCTGGCTGCGCTGGCCGATCTCGGGCGCGCTCGGCGAGACCTTCGCCAACCCCAACGACCTCAGCGGCAAGCCCACCCTGGAGCACTTCGACCTCACCAAGGCCCGCAAGACCGAACTGGCCTCGGGCCTGGACTGGTTCGCGGTCAGCGGCGACGGCAGCCGGCTCGTCGTCAACGACGACGGCGAGCTGCGCGCGGTCCCCGCGACCGAGTCCGGCGACGGGGACTCCACCGTCTACCTGGACCTGCGGCGCATCCTGCACGAGGTGGATCCGGCGGCCGAGTGGCGGCAGGCGTTCGAGGAGGCGGGCCGGATCATCCGCGCCTACTTCTGGGAGCCCCACCTCTGCGGCATCGACTGGGACGGCGTCCTCGCCCAGTACCGCCCGCTGGTCGAACGGGTCGCCTCCCCCGACGAGTTCGCCGACCTGATGCGCGAGGTCCTGGGCGAACTGGGCACCTCGCACGCCTACGTCTCCCCCGCCCGCCGCAACGAGGGCCCGCCGCACTACCAGCGCGCGATCGGCCTGCTCGGCGCCAACCTGGTCCCCCGCGAGGAGGGCTGGGTGGTCAAGCGGATCCTGCCCGGCGAGTCCTCCGACTCCAAGGCCCGCTCCCCGCTGGCCGGCACGGGCATCCGGGAGGGCGCGGTGCTCACCCACGTCGACGGCCGCCCCGTGGACCGGGTCGCGGGCCCCTACCCGCTGCTCGCCGGGGCCGGCGGGACCACCGTGGAGCTGACCTTCCGGCCCGCCGAGGGCGACGGCCCCTCCCGCCGGGTCGCCGTGGTCCCGCTGATCGACGAGCGGCCGCTGCGCTACCAGGACTGGGTCTCCAAGCGCCGCGCGGTCGTCCACGAGACCAGCGGCGGCCGGTGCGGCTACCTGCACATCCCCGACATGGGCGGCTCGGGCTGGGCGCAGTTCAACCGCGACCTGCGCATGGAGATGTCCCGGCCCGCGCTCATCGTGGACGTACGCGGCAACGCCGGCGGGCACATCAGCGAGCTGGTGGTGGAGAAGCTGACCCGCTCCATCCTCGGCTGGGACCTCACCCGCAACGCCCAGCCGGTCTCCTACGCCTCCAACGCGCCCCGCGGCCCCATCGTCGCGCTGGCCGATGAGGCCACCTCCTCCGACGGCGACATGATCACCGCGGCCTTCAAACTGCTGGGCCTGGGCCCGGTGGTGGGCCAGCGCACCTGGGGCGGCGTGGTCGGCATGACCGGCCGGCACACCCTCGGCGACGGCACGGTGATCACGGTCCCGATGAACGCCGCCTGGTTCCCGGAGTACGGCTGGTCGGTGGAGAACCACGGCGTGGAACCGGACCTGCCGATCCTGCGGACCCCGCTGGACTGGGCGGAGGGCCGGCACGCGCAGCTGGTCGACGCCGTGGAGCTGGCGCTGGAACTGCTCGAACAGGATCCGGCCGCGGTCCCGCCCGGCTACACCGACGTACCGGACCGGCGCCGTCCGAAGCTGCCGCCGCGGGAGTGAGCGGGGGCGGGGCGCGCTCCGTGCCGCCGGGAGCGCGCCCCGCCGTACGCCCTCGCCGCTCAGCGGCTGTGGCTGCGCTCCCGCTCGTCGGCAGCCCCGCCGGCGCCGACGAGCCCGGTGGAGACCTCGCCCAGCCTCGGCTCGAACCGCCTCATCTCGCGCCGGCCGCCCGTGGCGATGACGGCGGGCAGGTAGCCGCGGATGCCCTGCATGCCGCGCAGCCACCACTGCGCGTACACGTGCGCCGAGCGCCGCTCGATACCCGCCACGATCCGGTCGACGGCCGGGCCGAGCGGGTAGGTGCGGTTCGCGGGCCAGGGCAGGCGCCCGCGCAGCTCCCGCATGACGTCGTTCTCGTCGGCGCCGCGCACCATGTCCGTATCGGTCCAGGAGAGGTAGCCGACACCGACCTTGACGCCCTTGTACCCGACCTCCGCGCGCAGGCAGTGCGCGAACGCCTCGACCCCCGACTTGGAGGCGCAGTACGCCGTCATCATCGGCGCCGGGGTGATCGCGGCGAGCGAGGCGATCTGGAGGAAGTAGCCCCGGCTCTCGGTCAGTACGGGCAGGAAGGCGCGGGCGGTGACGGCCCCGCCGATGAGGTTGACCTCGATGACCCGCCGCCAGGCGTCCGGGTCCGAGAGCTCGAAGGGCCCGCCGGAGGCCACGCCCGCGTTGGCGACGACGATGTCCACCTTCCCGAAGCGTTCCTTGACCTCCCCCGCCACCCGGGCCATCGCCTCGTGGTCGGTGACGTCCGCGTACCAGTGGTCGCTGTCGGTGTGCAGGCGCTCGGACACCTCCTTGAGGGCGTCCGGCTCCAGCCCCACGAGCGCGATGCGCGCGCCGCGGGCCGACAGTTTGCGGGCGAGCAGTTCGCCGACCCCGCGCGCCGCCCCGGTGACGACGGCGACCTGGCCTTCCAGACTCCTGGCAGCGCTCACGGTGTCTTCTCCTTCTCGGTGGTGTGGAGAGGGGCGCCGGCCAGCTCGCGCAGGGCCCGGGTGACGGCCTCGGGGGCCTCGACGGGGGTCATGTGGCCCACGCCGGTGAGTTCGGTGAGGCCCACGCACTGCGGCAGCGCCGCGGCCAGCGCGCGGGCGTGCGCGATCGGCGTGAGCCGGTCGGCGGTGCCGCCGATCACGGCGGTGGGCAGGGCCAGCCGCGCCACATCGGCGTCGAGGTCCAGCCCGGCCAGTACGTGCGACCAGGCGCGCCGGGTCCCCGTGGGGCAGGCGTGCACGATCCGGGCGCACGCCTCGACCCGGTCGGGGGCGGAACCGGGCGCCATGGTGGCGTACTTGAGCACCGCGCGCGCGGCCGGCGTGACCGGCCCGAGCGGGGCGCGCGAGCCGAGGACCGCGCCGGTGATCCGGGTCCGCACGCGCCCGGCGCGGCCGGGTATCACCGTGGCCAGTTCGACCAGCCGGGAGCTGCCGGTGCTGCACAGCAGCGCGGCCGCGGCGTGCGCGGTGAACTCGGGGCGGGCGGCCGCCGCCATGATCGTCATCCCGCCCATGGAGTGCCCGGCGACCACGGCCCGCTCGCCCGGGGCGAGGGCCGCGCCGAGCACCGCGACGAGGTCGTCGGCGAGGGCGGTGGTGCTGTGGGTCCGGGCGGCCGGGCTGCGGCCGTGGCCGCGCTGGTCGTAGAGGATCACCCGGTGATCGGCGGACAGGGCCCGCACCTGCGCGGCCCAGAAGGCGGTGGAGCAGGTCCAGCCGTGCGCCAGCACCACGGCCGGGGCGCCCTCCTCGCCGTGCACCTCGACGTGCAGGCGGGCCCCGTCGGCGGAGACGGCGACGAGTTCGCGGCGGGCGGCGGGCGGGGCCCAGGGGCCGGTGGTGACGTGCGTCAGCCGGCTCACGCGGCGCCCTCGGCGGAGGCGGGGACATCCGCCGGGGCCTTCGCCTCGGCGACGGCCTTCGCCCGGGGCGCCGGGGCGGGCTCCGGGGCGGGAGCCGCCACGGCGGGGACGGGGGCCGCCACGGCCGGGGCCGCCACCGCCACCGCGGCCGCGCGCTCGCGGTCCCGGCCGCGTACCACCTCGTACTCCGCCAGGTCCACGCTGCGCGTCTCGCGGCGGAACTCGCCGGTCGTGCCGGGCCAGACGGTGGTGTTGCGGCCCTGGGCGTCCAGGTACCAGCTGGTGCAGCCGCCGGTGTTCCACACCGTCCGCTCCATCCGCGCCTGCACCTGCCGGTTCCACCGGTTCACGGCGGAGGGCCGGGCGGCGAGGGCGGTGCGGCCGCCGAGCGTGCCGAGCTGGCGCAGGTAGTCCGCCATGTAGTTGAGCTGCGACTCGATCATCAGGATCATCGAGCTGTTCCCGAGGCCGGTGTTCGGGCCGATGATCGTCATCCAGTTGGGGAAGCCGGCCGCGGTGGCCCCGCGCAGGGCCTGCATACCGTCCTTCCAGGCGTCCGCGAGGGTCAGGCCGTCCGCGCCCACCACCCGGTCGGCGATCGGCATGTCCGTGACGTGGAAGCCGGTGCCGAAGATGATCGCGTCGACCTCGGTCTCGGTCCCGTCGGCGGCGACCAGCACCGAGCCGCGGATCTCCTTGAGCCCGGAGGCGACGAGGTCCACATCGGGCCGGGCCAGCGCCGGGTAGTACTCGCTGGACAGCAGGATCCGCTTGCAGCCGATCCGGTACGACGGCGTCAGCCTGGCCCGCAGCGCCGGGTCCTTGATCGAGCGGGCCATGTTCGCCTTGGCCAGGGACTCGATCAGCCCGAGCTGGTTCGGCCGCTTGGTGAAGGCGCTGACCTGGAGCTCCCGGATCCCCCAGAGCAGCCCGCGGCGGGCCGCCCGGGTGAAGGGCAGCTGGCGGTGGAGCCAGCGCTCGACGGCGGTGATGGCCCGGTCGGTACGGGGCATCACCCACGGCGGGGTCCGCTGGAAGAGGGTCAGCCGCTCCACCTCGGGGGCGATGGCGGGCACGATCTGGATGGCGGAGGCGCCGGTGCCGATCATCGCGACCCGCTTGCCGCGCAGGTCGTAGTCGTGGTCCCAGCGCGCCGAGTGGAAGACCTTCCCGGGGAATCCGGCGAGCCCGGGGATCTCGGGCATTTTGGGGTCGGAGAGCGGCCCGGTGGCCGAGACCACCACGTCGGCGGTGAGGGTGCCGGCGGAGGTCTCGATCTCCCAGTGCAGCGCGTCGGCGTCCCAGCGCATCAGCAGCACCTCGGTGTCCAGCCGGATGTGGCGGCGCAGCCCGAAGGTGTCGGCGACGTGCTCCAGATAGGCGCGGATGGCGGGCTGGCCGGAGAAGGTGCGGGGCCAGTCCGGGTTCGGCGCGAAGGAGAAGGAGTACAGGTGGGAGGGCACGTCGCAGGCGCAGCCGGGGTAGCTGTTGTCCCGCCAGGTCCCGCCGACGGAACCGGCCCGCTCCAGTACGACGAAGTCGGTGATGCCCTCGCGGCGCAGCCGTACGGCGGCGCCCAGCCCGCCGAAGCCGGACCCGATCACCGCCACCCGTACGTGCTCATTCCGTAGATGCTCACGCTGTCCGTGCTCGCGCCCCGTGCCGTCCATGCTGCCCATGCCCGCCGCCTTCCGCTCTTCCGCAGTCCCAGCCACACAATCCGCACCGCACACGCCATCGAAACACTGCCAGTAATCACTGGCACAATCGGGAGGGTAGAGCAGTCGCGTACTCATGGGTAGGGGGCGGACCCGGAAAGTTACCTCGGGTACGCCATAGGCTGCGTCCGTGGCGGAGGAAGAAGAGATGCAGGCGAAGACAGGGCGCGAGTACCGCACCGGGGAACTGGCCGAGGCGGCCGGCATACCGGTCCGCACCCTGCGCTTCTACCGGGAGCGCAAACTCCTCCCGCCGCCGCGCCGTGAGGGCCGTATCGCCTGGTACGACGAGCACCACCTGGCCCGGCTGCGCACCATCGCCGCCCTGCTCGAACGCGGCCACACCCTCGGCGGCATCGCGGAGCTGACCGCCGCCTTCGAGCACGGCCGGGACGTGGGCCAGCTGGGCGAGCTGCTGGGCATCGGCTGGTCGGAGGAGACCCCGGTCCGGCTCACCCCGGAGGAACTGGCGGACTACTTCGAGGGCGAGGTCACCCCGGAGAACCTGGCGGCCTCCCTGGACCTCGGCTACCTCGCGGTGGACGGCGACACGATCGTGCACGTCAGCCGCCGCCTGCTGGACGTCTCCTCGGCCCTGGTCCGCGAGGGCGTCCCGCTGGCGGAGGTCCTGGAGACGGGCCGCCGGGTCCGCGCGCACGCGGACGCGATGGCCCGCCTCTTCACGGACCTGATCGCCTCCCACATCTCCCCGGAGGCCCTGCCCCGGCTGCGCCCGCTGGCGAAGAGCGTGGTCGAGGCGGAACTGACGATGGCGATGGACCGCCTGCTGGCCGCGGGCGGGGGGCCGGAAGCGGAACAGCCTCAGGGGCGGCGGGAACAGCCTCAGAGGCGGACGGGCTCGTAGACCACGGTCACGGGGGCGTGGTCGGACCACCGCTCGGGGTGCGTCCCGGCCCGCTCCACCACCGCCTTGACGGCCCGCGCCGCCAGCCCCGGGGTCGCCACCTGGAGGTCGATGCGCCACCCGGCGTCGTTGTCGAAGGCGCGGCCCCGGTAGGACCACCAGGAGTACGGCCCCTCGGTGTCCGGGTGCAGCGCGCGCACCACGTCCACGTACCCCGCCTCGTCGTAGACCCGGCCGAGCCATTCCCGCTCCTCGGGCAGGAAGCCGGCGTTCTTGCGGTTGGTCCGCCAGTTCTTGAGGTCGGCCTCGCGGTGGCAGATGTTCCAGTCCCCGCAGACCACGACCTCGCGCCCGTCGGCGGCCGCCTTCTCCTTGAGGGCGGCCAGGTAGGGCAGGAACTCGGCCATGAACCGGTACTTCTCGTCCTGCTTCACCGTGCCCGCCTCGCCGGAGGGCAGATACAGGCTGGCCACGGTCACACCCGGCAGATCCACTTCCAGGTACCGCCCGGACGTGTCGAACTCCTCACTCCCGAAGCCGACCCGCACCCCCTCCGGCGCCCGCCGTGAGTACACCGCGACCCCGGCCCGCCCCTTGGCGGCGGCGGGCGCGAACACGGTGTGCCAGCCCTCGGGAGCCCGCACCTCCTCCGGCACCTGCGCCTCCTCGGCCCGCACTTCCTGCAGGCAGACCACATCGGCCTCGGTCCCGGCCAGCCAGGCCCCGAACCCCTTCTTGGCAGCGGCCCGGATGCCGTTCACATTCACGGAGGTCACAATCAGCATCCCCGCACCATAGCCGGACGGTTCCGTACGATGTCCGGATGTCTCATGGGATCGACCTCCGCACCGTGCCGTACGACCACCCTGACGCGGTCCGGCTCAGCGCCGAGGTGCAGCTCGAATACCAGCAGCGCTACCAGGGCGAGGGCGACGCCACCCCCCTGGACCCGGCCATGTTCGCCCCGCCGCAGGGCCTGTACATCGTGGCGTACGACACGGACGGCCTCCCGGTCGCCACGGGCGGCTGGCGCAGCCAGGACCAGAACGACGAGGGCTACTCGAACGGCGACGCGGAACTGAAGCGCATGTACGTCATCCCCCGCGCCCGCGGCCTGGGCCTGGCCCGCCGCATCCTGAGCCACCTGGAACACGACGCCCGCACGGCGGGCCGCCTCCGCATGTGCCTGGAAACCGGCGACCAACAACCGGAAGCAATAGCCCTCTACCTCTCCTCGGGCTACGCAATGTCCCCCAAATTCGGCCACTACCGCCACTACAACTCAAGCCGCTGCATGTCCAAGCCCCTGTAACCGGCCCTGGCCCATCCAGCCCCGCCGGCGTTTGAGGCGCGGGGCCCGGGGCGGAGCCCCGATCTTTCCCCACCCGGGCTTCCAGCCCCCGACCCCCTCCAGCCCGGCCAGCACATGAGGCGGGCGCAGGATCACCGGCGCACCCCCAATCCAGCCCCGCCGGCGATTGAGGCGCGGGGGTCCGGGGGCAGCGCCCCCGAAACCGGAGCCGGCCCGCAGCCGGGCAACACCCCGGGCCCAGCCATACCCGCACCCCCGTAACGGGTAGACCGACCCAGAACCAGCCCTACCAACGGGGAAGGGGGGCGACGCCCCCCGAAGCCCGGCCAGGGACCCCGGACACCGCCACCCCACCCGCACGGCGAGAGGAAGGGGGCCTCCCGCCACACACCGGCCCACGGCGGCCACACCACGAACCCCCGCGCCCTCCCATGCTCAACCCCCCACCCCCCACAAGCCACCACCCCCACCCAGGAGGTTCGTGCAATGCGAGATCCAGCAGGATGGACACATGTGCACGGGAACAGAGAAAACGAGCCCCACCCCCACCGGCCCGCCCCGTGAGAACGAGATCTGCCCCGACGGCCTCGCCTACTACGCCGCCGCCCTCCGCGGCCACATCCCCAGCCCCGCCACCACCCCCTGCCCACCCTGCCTCCTGGACCTCGGCCTCATCCGCCGCCTCCCCGACGGCACCCTCACCCCCCTCCCGCCCCACCTCGCCGCCGGCACCCACATGGACGGCCTCGAACGCGCCATCGCCGAAAAGCGCCACGCCCTCGACACCCTCCGCACGTCGATCTCCCGCGCCCAGGAGGTGTACCTCGACAGCACCGGCCGCGAGGACACCCTCGCCATCCGCACCCTCCACGGCCCCGCCACCATCGCCACCACCGTCTCGGCGGCCGTCCGCGCCTGCCGCACGGAACTCCTCACCGCCCAGCCCGGCGGCGGCCGCCCCCAGGCGGTCCTGGACGCCGCCCTCCCCGTGGACCTCGCCGCCCTCAACCGCGGCGTCCACCAGCGCACCGTCTACGAACACACCGTCCGCACCCACCCCCCGACCCTGGACTACGCCGCCCAGATCACCCGCGCCGGCGGCGAAGTCCGCACCCTGGACGAGGTGTTCGACCGCCTGATCATCTGCGACCGCAGAATCGCCTTCGTCCCCGACCCGGCCGCGGAACGCAGCGAGATCGCCCTCGTCATCGAACACCCCGGCGTCGTCCGCTACCTCGCCGGCTTCTTCGACCACGCCTGGCAGCGCGCCACCCCACTGCGGGACGTCTCGGGCGGCCGCCTGCCGGCCCCCCTGACCGACGACATCCGCCGCACGATCCTGCGCCACATGGTCAACGGCCACACCGACGAAGCCATCGCCGCCCGCCTCGGCATGAGCACCCGCAGCGTCGCCAACCACATGCGCTGGGCAGCCGACCTCTTCGGCAGCCGCAGCCGAGCCCAACTGGCCTACCTCATAGCCCGCAACAACTTCCTGGATCCCTGAACCCGTGAACCCCCAAAAAGCCACCCCCAACACAGAGCCGCGCCGCCCGGTTCCCCGGACGGCGCGGCCTCGTACGCGATCGATGGCGACCTGGATCAGCCGGTGAAGTAGCCGTTCAGATCAGCGATCACGTCGACGTTCCCGGCATTGTTGAAGAAGGTCACCCGACCGTCCACCACCGGAACCACCACCAGGTTGGAGACGGTCTGCCCGGCCGTGAAGTTGAGGTTCGACACATTCGGCCGCCCCGTACCGTGCGGGTGCACGATGAGGTGGCTCGACTGGTCCGGGTTGGTGACGGTGACGTTCAGGACCACCGCGGTCACCCCGGTCAGCGGGACGCCCTCCACCCCGGCCACGTCCAGGCTGACGAGCCCGCCCGTGCCCACCCGCCCAGGTCGCGCGCCGACACCCTCGCGGGTGTCCAGCAGCCGCACCGGGGCGCCGGCGGAGAACGTGGAGCCGGTGGCCGAGTAGTAGCCCGTCACATCGGCGATCAGGTCGACCGAACCGGAGTTGTTGCGCAGGTCGACCTTGCCGTTGACCACCGGCACGGTGACCAGGTTCGGCACGATCTGCCCCGGCGTGAAGTTGAGGTTCGACACCCCGGGGGCCGCTTGGCCGTTCGGATAGACCGTCACGTGCCCCGCTTCCGTCGGAGCGACAGCCGTCACATTCATCACGACCGCGCTCACCCCAGTCGCCGGAACCCCCTTCACACCCGCCACCTGCAACGTCACCACACCACCGGCACCGACCCGCGCCTTCGGCGCACCCGTGCCGTCCCGCGTGTCCAGGAACCGCGAAGGCGTGACCGGCGTCAGCGCCGACCCGGTACCGGCCTTGTCGGTGTAGTAGCCGGTGACATCGGCGATCAGGTCCACGGACCCCGCGTTGTTGCGCAGGTCCACCTTGCCGTTGACCACCGGCACGGTGACCAGGTTCGGCACGATCTGCCCCGGCGTGAAATTGAGGTTCGACACCGCGGGCCTGGGCTGTCCGTTCGGGTACACCATCACGTGCCCCGCCTCGGTCGGAGCCACGGCCGTCACATTCATCACGACCGCGCTCACCCCAGTCGCCGGAACCCCCTTCACACCCGCCACCTGCAACGTCACCACACCACCGGCACCGACCCGCGCCTTCGGCGCACCCGTGCCGTCCCGCGTGTCCAGGAACCGCGAGGGCGTGACCGGCACGAACCGGCTCTTCGCGGGGGTCGCGGCAGCCGTCACCCGGTACGCGTTGGGGAGATAGCCCCGCGAGGGGACTCCCGTCTCGTAGCCGACTCCGTCGAGCACGACGTCGTAGGCGCCGGGCGTCAGCGCGTTCGTGTCGACGAGCACGGTCAGAGCCGTCCCGTCGGCGTTCACCGAGACCGGCCGCATGACCGGCTGCTGGCTGACGCCGCTGCGCGACAGCTTCACCTTTGTGCCCAGGTGGAGCCCAGTGCCGCTGATGACGGCCCGCGTCCGGGTCCCGGCGGCGCCGGTCGCGGGGCTGATCCCCGTCGGCACGTCTGACGACCGCTCGGCGCAGCCGTTCCGGCAGACGCCCTGGATGCTGTACTCGACGGGCGTGGCCGCCCGGCCCGCGCTCAGCATCAGAGCCGCCTGCCCGGCCTCCTCGCGGCCGCCGACACTGCAACGGGCCGCGAATCCGCCCCACTCACCGCCGCACTGGTAGCCCAGGTACGCGTTGTCCCAGTGGGTGCGGCTCAGCAGGCGCATGTCGGGCTTCCAGAATCCTGTCGCGCTGTTGGTGCCGTTGACGTCGAACGCCTGGCCCGGCTTCACGTCGATCACCGCGCAGTACGCGGTCGAGGACTCGGTGAGCACCCCGCTCCGCACCGGGAAGCCGTCGACGGAGATCTTGTTGGCGGCGCACTCGGGCGCCCATGCCGACGCCGTGGCGACCTTCCAGGTGTCCAGGCTGCCGGGAATGGGCTTGTCCTTGTACCCGGAGGCCATCACGACCACGACGTACGAGGCCGAGCCGGTCGCCTGGCATGCGGCGCCCGTCTGCCGGCAGGCGACTTCGCCGTCGGCACGGACGGCCATGAGCGACGCCGACGGCCCGTAGCGGGGGTCCTCGGCGCTGCGCGAGCCGAACCAGAATCGGTCCGTGGCAGCGCCGGTGACCCGGACGCACCGCGCGTCCAGAGCCGAGGTCAGCTCGAAGGCCAGGGACCGGCCGCCGACCGCCGTCGAGGCGGGCGCGGCGCACGTCGCGGTCGCCGAGATGTCACGCCGGGCCAGCTTGTACGTCTCCGTGCCGTATCCGGTGAAGACCACCATGGCGGTGTACGGCACGCCGGGGGCCAGACGGCAGGTCGTCGTCTGGTCGCCGGACGTCGAACACGCCGCGACGCCCTGCGGATCGACGAGGGTCACCGACCCGTTCAGCCGGGCCTGGAGCTGGCTGTGGCCGACCACCTCCGCGGTGGCGTGCTTGTCCGCGGGCAGGCTCAGGCACTGCTGCCTGTTCTCGCCGGAGAGGGTGACCTCCGCACCCCAGCTGCCGTCGAAGCCGGTCTGCGGCCACGCCGCACAGCCGGCCTGCTCGCCGGTGCGGTGGATCACCAGGCCATAGGGCTTGGACTCCGTGCTGCTCAGGACGGCGCGGAAGGGCGCGGTGCCGGTCAGCTTGCAGACGGCGTGGTGTGCGCCGTCGTACCCGCACTGCTTCACACCGGCCGCGTCGTAGACCGCCACGTCGGCGCGGACGCCGTCCGACGGCGGCCGGTTGAGCAGGTGGACGCCGTTGCCCTTGGCGGTCGGCAGCGTTAGGCACAGGCGCTGCCCGAGCCCGCCGAAGGTGCCCGTCACGGGCCCGGCCACCAGACCGTTGTCGTGGGTCGAGGTGCACCCGCGGGTCTCCTTGGCGGAGAGGAACATCATGCCGAACGCACCGGCGTCGGTGTACTCCGGCCGCACCGCCCAGATGTGGTCCCCGGGCGTCAGGTCGCAGCCGCCCTGCGAACATCCGGCGACGATCTCCTTGCCGTCGGGGGTGAACAGCCCGCCGTACACGGCCGTACCGGTCGTCACCGGCCCGAAGGTGTATCCGGCGGCTTCCCGGGCCCGCAGCGTGCGGCAGCGCGCCGTGGAACTCAGGCCGGGGGACGTGCCGAAGATCTGCGGCTCCACGACCTCACAGCCCTCGGGCCTGTTCAGCCGCGCCAGGGTGAGGTCGTAGCTCTCGGCCTGCCCGCTGTACCGCTGGACCATCACCCGGAAGGGCGCGGTCCCGGTGAGTGCGCAGTCGAGCCCGCCCAAGGAACTGTCCCTCGATGTACAGACCTCCTTGCCGGAGCCGTCGTAGACGGTCAGGAGCACCCGGGACGAGGGGCTGTGCATCCGCAGCACGTCGTTCGCCGCGAGGTCCAGGCCGTAGCAGTCGCCCGCGGACCCCAGCTCCAGGGAGCCGCGGAACACGGTCGGGGCGCCGAGCCGGCGATCGGCCGCGCCGACCGCCTTGCAGGCCGTGGAGGAGAGCAGCGGCACGTACGAGACCGAGATCCCGTTCTCCTGGCCGCTGCCGTCCGTGACGTCCAGCCGGTAGGTCCCGGCCCTGCTCGTGGGGCAGCGCAGCACCCCGTACGACAGACCGGAGCCGAGGATGTTCTCGCAGGCCACGTCCGTGCCGTCGGGCGCCACCAGCTTGGTGCGGGACTGACCCTGGGTCGACAGGGTCTGGACCTGGAGCAGATCCTTCTGCTGCGGCAGCGTGATCCCGAAGGAAACCGTCGCGTACGGACCGACCGCGCAGCTGACCACGGCGTACGGCTGCACATCAGCCGGGCACGCACCGGCGGGGCGGCTCTGCGCCAGCGCCCGCACGGCGTCGTCATGACCCCCCTTCGGATCCGCGGCCCCCGCGACGCGCGGCCCGGCCGTCGCCCCCGTACCGGCACTCGCCCGCACCTCACCCGCGCCGCTCCCGGGCGCCGCGACCGCGACCGGTCCCTGCCCCAGCGCCGAAGCCAGCACCGCGAACAGCACAGCCCCGGAGGCGAACACCCCGCGTCTCTTGCGCACTCGCACGCCGAACGCCATCAAACTCACGAACCCCCCATTTCAGACAGCCCGAACCCCACGACGATCAAACAAACTCCCGGTTCAGGAGCGCCCAGCGTGACGCACACCCCCACCACCCCCACAAGGACCCCACACCCATGCCCCAAATACACCGCAATGCCCCGCTTGGCGCCCCGGCTTGGTCACCGCCAGGAGGCGAGCAGTGCGGTGCCAACCCGACTCGCCCAGCGATCGACAACGCCCGGACGGAACAAGCCCAGCCCGACAACAAGAACACCCCACGACCGAGGACCCACCCATGACCAGCGGACCATAGGGCTGCGCCGCCGCCCCCATCACCGGAGCAGCCACACCGCCCTCGGAACCGCCCTCCTCGCAGCGGCCTTGCGCTCGTGCGACGCCGGCATCAACCCCCCAGCGAACGGCCTCGCCCTCACCCTGTACGGAGCCGTCCTGGCCGTCGCGGCCACGACATGGTGGGTCGCACTCCTCACCTACGCGGCCACCCTCCTGACCGCCACCACCGGCACCGCAGCCCTGCTGTGGACCTTCGTAGCCCTACTTGCACCACCAGCACCAGCCGAAGCCCCACCCAGGCTGCCCAGCCCGCCCGCTCAGTCGGCGGCGATGAGATAGACGCGACTCGTGCGGTCGTCGATCCGGGCCACCGCGACCTTCAGCCAGTCGAGTTCGTCCGCGCACGGCGCACACACCTGCCCCTCGCGCACCCCCGCCAGCAGATCAGGTTCCGGCAGCCCGAGGTGCGAGAACGGCGTCGACGGGTTCGTATGGTGCGCCAGCGGCTGCTCCCGCAGCCTGAGCGGCTGCTCCGGCTTGAGCCACGCCACGAACTGGTCCACCTCGGCCGTGGGCAGGGCGAACGCCATGATCAGGCCGTCGTCCTGCAACCCCTCCATGCGCGCCGCCTTCGCCTCGCTCGCCGCGGCAGGCACCTCCACGTGCAAGGTCTCGGCCACCGACTCGACGGTGACTCCCTCCGCCCAGTGCGACACCTGCCCCGATGACCGCTCCGCCGCCCGCGAGCCGTCCCCCGTCACCCCCGAGCACCCGGCCACCACCCCCACGAGAACAACCACCCCACCCACCACCACCGGACGCCACCCACTCACCGCGCATCCCCGTTCCGGCCGATGTCCGTCCGTGTTCCGTCCCGTCCCGGTTCCTTCGGATCGGGCCACGCGGCACCCGGACTCATGTCGTGCCGCAGCACCGAACTGCTCCCCCGCATGTCGAATTCCCTGGCTTGTCCCGTCGTGTGCATCCGGGCCATGTCGGCGTCGGTCACCGTGGTCGGGCCGATGGGCGTGGCCTTCCCCGGGTCCCAGTTGTACCGGTCCCACACATTGACCTGATAGTCGATGCTGACCTGCGGTTTGCCGTCCGGGCCCGGCACCGCCGTCACTACGCCTGTGGCGTTGGTCATGGCGCTGCCCACGGCCAAGTACCAATTCGCCGTGCCGTCCGGCCCCTTGTCGTGGGTGTAGCCCTGCCCCGCGGTCTCCACGGGGATGGCGACCGGCTTGCCGCCCGACTGTGTGAAGGCGTCCAGCGCCTGGCGGCGCCATTCCTCTTCCTGCCTGGCGCGCGTCGCCACCGACACGTCACGCAGGACCGTGTCGTCCTCGTCGCTCAGCATCCTGTCGACATCGAGGTCGAGAGCCTTGCCGGTCCCGTTCAGATAGTGGTCCATATGCCGGGCCGCATCCGTCTTGCCGATGAAGTCACCACTGTTCGAGATCCCGTTGGCCTGGAACTCCTTCCAGTAGTCCCCGAAGCCCGGTGAATCGACGTCGTACGGTCCGGCCCCGTCGTCAGCGGCCACCCGCTTGACCGATGGGGTCAACAGGCCCGCTGCCAAAAGCTCATCCTTCTGCTGGGTCCACAGCTGCGCCCGGGCCTCGGGGCTCAGGGACTGCCACAGCCGCCGCAGCTCGGCCCGCTGCTTGTCGTCGGCGTCTTCCCCCAGACGGGCGAGTTTCAGGGCGCGGGGCAGCATGTCCTGGTCGAGCGACGTGTACGAGGCATGACCGGCATCGGTCGGATCACCACCGTGGCTTGCGCGCAGCGCCCGTACTGTGGCTGCGTCCACCTCGGTGGCGTGGCTCACGATCCCGGTCAGCGTGTCGGCGTACCACTGCATCATGTCGCGTTTTCTCTGCCCGGGCCCGTCCACTTCGCACATGAGAGCGTCCGCGATCACGACGCTTCCGTCCTTGCCTCCGGAGACGGTGAAGCCGGCTTCCCTGGCGTCGGCGGTCACGCTCCTCGCCTGCTCCTGGATGCGCTTGAGCTCGCTGTGTGCGTCGTCAAGGACACTGAAAATGCCCGTTGCCTCCTTGTGGAGGTCCTCGAACTCCTTCACCGCCTTGCCGACGAAGTCCCGGGTCACACCCGCGTTGACGCCCTCCCAGCGGGCCTTGTCCGCCGTCGCCTTCATACCGTCGCGGGCCTCACCGCCGAGTCGCTGCGTCTCCTCGGCCACGCGCTTCCAGTCGGCTACCGCCGTCGCCAGTTTGCCGAGGTCGGCTTCGATGAGTTCGGTGTAGTTCATGACGTGCTTTCCCTACGTGAAGTACTCGGCGATGCGGGAGACGGGCACAGCCGAGCCATCCCGGTTGCGGAGGGACGCGGCGATCGCGGCGTCGTCCGCGGCGTGTGCCTTCTTCGAGTAGTCCAGGTGATTCGAGATATGCGCACATGCCTGGAGGACGCTCTTGACCTGCGAGGTCCATACGGACACCGTCGTCTGCAGCTCATCACCCAGGGCGAAGCCGCTGCGTTTCAAGGCTGCTGCCGCCTGCATCGTGGAGCCGGCCCCCTCTTTGTCGGCACCGGCGCCGGCGATGTCGGCCCCCTGCTGCAATCGGCTGTGCAGGATGAATGCCTCATGGCCGACAGCGCCGAGGTCGTCCTGGTACACGACAAGGTCGGCCTGTCCGCTGCCCCCTGGGCCGCCCGGGAGTTGGTCGAGTCGCATCGTGGCCTGCCGTTGGGCGGTCACGTCCGCCTTCGCGCTGTCCCATTCATCCCATGCCATCAGGCCATTGGACCATGTCCCTGTGACAGACCGATCGGCATACAGCGAAAGGCGGTTGGGCGCCGGGCCCCTGCTGACACGAGGCTCTCGGCTCGCCCACACCCGCGGACCCCACCGCTCCGAGCCCGAACAGGGACCGCCGCTCCCGAAGCGGCCACCGCCAATACCCGGCTTTCCCGGCAGCCCCCTAAACGCCAAGATCCCGCCCCACCTTTCGGCGGAGCGGGATTTTGTGACGTTCGCGAGAGCTACTCGCGGACTGTCGTCTGTGGACCTGTGGGGATTTGAACCCCAGACCCCCTCGATGCGAACGAGGTGCGCTACCAGACTGCGCCACAGGCCCTTGCGACGTGTGAAACATTAGCATCCCCGCGCTGGTGCTCCAAAACGCGTATCCCGGAGGGTCCGCGCAGGTCACCGATCCCCGGTCACTCGTTCGCGGCGCGCGGGCGGTCCTCGGCCTCGTACTGGTCGAACAGCGGGGTGCGGCCGCGGCCCTGGCCGCGGGGGCGGGGCGGGGTCTGGGGGCGCTGGTCCTCCGCGGGCGCGGCCGGGGCCGGGACCGCGGGGGGTGCCGGCTGGGCGCGGAGGCGGGGTTCCGTGGGCTCCGCGGTGCTGGAGCGGGTCGCGCTCCAGCCGTCCGGGGAGACCGGGCCCGTGGCGCGGGGGGCGACCGGGGCCGTCACGTACGTCGGCAGCGGGACCGGGACCGGCTCCCAGCTGTCACCGCGGGCGGGGCCGCGTTCGCGCTCGCGCTGCTGGTCCACCCACTCCGCGTGGTCGGTCTGCTCGACCAGCGCGCGGCGCCCGGCCTCCTGCGGGGAGACCGGTGGAGAAGGGTCCGGTTCGCTCTCACCCGCCGCACCCTCCTCGGAGTGGCGCCGGCGCGGGCGGTCCTCGCGCAGCTGCCGCGCGGCCGCCTCGGCGCGCCGCCGGTCCATGGTGAACTCGTAGCGCCGCCGTTCCTGGACCCGCAGGTGCCCGATGTACGCGCTCAGCAGCAGGGCGGGCACGGCCGGGGCCCACAGGTAGCGCAGGCCGCCCACCGCGGCCACCACGGCGCCCGCGGTGAAGACGAGGAAGAGGAGCGCGGTGGTGCGCCTGCGGCGCGCGAGGACGCGCAGGCGCTTCTCGCGCCGGGCCCGCTCCGCCCGCTGCTCCCGTTCGGCGACGGCCGCGCGCGGCTCCGCCCTGGTCGGGGGCACGCCGAAGGCCCGGGCGTCGGCTTCGACGGAATTCACCGTTTCCGTCGCGACGTCCGGGTCCGCGTGGGGCTGGGGCTCCGCTTCCTCGGTACCGCGCTCACGCAGCCCCTTGGCGTAACGGCGCTCCATTCCCGCCCGGCCGGAAAGCAGCCGAATGGCAGTGGAGAAGCGTTCCGTCGGACGGGCTTCGTTCAGCTCGTCCTGCCTCCGGAGCCACATGGGCACCAAGTAGGCGGCCCAGGCCCCGACAATGACTGCGTAGATGAGGCCGCTGCTGCTCACACCTCACACCGTAGAGGGACGCGGCCGAGGGGATCGGCCAATTGGGCCGGTGTGTCGCGCGATCTCGCTGATATCACGGACTTTTTTTGTGATTCTTCGGATCAGATTATGGGCGAATCGGTTCACCGCGATCGATAATTCGAACAGATATTCGCTTATTCGGTCGGAAGAGGAACCGAAGCCCGGCCGCCCCCGGCCGCCCCCGGCCGCCGCCTATTTCGGCGACGACCCCGCCTGCCGCGCCCGGTGCCACCGGTTCAGCAGCCCCTCCGGGACCTCCTCCGCCGTCACCGCGTAGACGAGGTGGTCGCGCCAGGCGCCGTCGATGTGCAGATAGCGCGGCCGCAGCCCCTCCTCCCGCAGGCCCAGCTTCTCCACCACCCGCCGGCTCGGCCCGTTCTCCGGCCGGATGCACACCTCGATGCGGTGCAGGCCCACCTTCCCGAAGCAGTGGTCCACCGCCAGGGCCACCGCCGTCGGCATCACGCCGCGGCCCGCCACCTCGCGGTCCACCCAGTAGCCCACATGGGCGGCGCACATCGAGCCCCAGGTGATCCCGGCGACCGTCAGCTGGCCCACCAGCCGCCCCTGGTACTCGATGACGAAGGGCAGCATCCGGCCCGCGTTCGCCTCGGCCCGCAGGTGGCGGACCATCTGCCGGTACGTCGGCCGCTGGACCACCGGCCCCCACGGCGCGGGCGGCGGGATGGTGGCCTCCCACGGCCGGAGCCAGTCGCGGTTGCGGCGGTTGACCTCGCGCCAAGCCTTCTGGTCGCGGAGCTTTATCGGCCGGAGCGAGATCTCGCCGTCCGTCAGGACCACCGGCCAGGTGGGGCCGTTCAGCTGGGGCTCCCGGGGGCCTGCGCCGGCCGGGGATGGTCGCCGCCGCGGAGCTGGTCCACCGCGTGCGGCAGGATCCGGGACAGTACGGCCAGGCCGTCGCGCACCCCGCCCGTGGAGCCCGGCAGGTTCACGACGAGGGTGCTCCCGGCGACGCCCGCCAGCCCCCGGGAGAGGGCCGCGGTCGGCACCTTCGCCAGGCCCTCCGCGCGGATCGCCTGCGGGATGCCCGGGATCTCGTAGTCCAGTACGCGGGCGGTGGCGTCCGGGGTGCGGTCGGTGGGCGAGATGCCCGTGCCGCCGGTGGTCAGGATGACGTCGTACGCGGCGGCCACGCCCTCGCGCAGCGCCTCCTCGACCGGATCGCCGTCCGGGACCACGCGCGGGCCGTCCACCGTGAAGCCGAGCCGTTCCAGGGCCTCCGCGAGCAGCGGGCCGCCCTTGTCGGCGTACACGCCCTGCGAGGCCCTGTTCGAGGCGGTGACGACCAGCGCCCGCCCGGCGGAACCGGGGGCGGCCGGAGGCGCCGCGTCCTCCGCCGCCCGGTGGCCGCGCACCTCGCCGCCCCGCGGGGCGTTCACGAGCGGGCCCAGTCGCCGGACTTGCCGCCGGTCTTCTCCTCCACCCGGACGTCCGTGATGACGGCGCCCTTGTCGACGGCCTTCACCATGTCGATCACGGTGAGCCCGGCCACCGCCACGGCGGTCAGCGCCTCCATCTCGACGCCCGTCCGGTCCGTCGTCCTGACCGTCGCCAGGATCTCCACCGCGTCGTCGGCGACCGACAGGTCGACCTTCACGCCCGAGACCGCCAGCGGGTGGCACAGCGGGATCAGCTCGGGGGTCTTCTTCGCCCCCATGATCCCGGCGATCCGCGCGGTGGCGAGGGCGTCGCCCTTGGGTACGCCCTCGCCGCGCAGCAGCTCGATCACCCGGGGGGCGACGAGTACGCGCCCGCTCGCCCGCGCCGTGCGGGTGGTGACGTCCTTCGCGGAGACGTCGACCATCCGGGCCGCTCCGGCCTCGTCGATGTGGGTGAGCCTGCTCTCGGTACTCATTGCTGCGCCGCTCCGCTCTGGGCCCCTGACGGAGCCTGTGTGGTGCGACACACGCTACCCGCACCCGCCCCTGTTCAGCCGAGCAGGACCACTTCCAGCTCGGCGCCGGGCTCCACCGAGGTGACGTCCTCCGGTACGACCATCAGCGAGTCGGCATGGGCCAGCGCGGCGATCAGGTGGGAGCCCGATCCGCCGACCGGGCTGACCGTGCCGCTCTCGGCGTCGTAGGCACCGCGCAGGAACTGCCGGCGGCCCGCCGGGGAGCCGAGTGCCGTGTCGGCCTTGAGGACGGCGCGCACGCTCGGCCGCCGGACCTGGGACTCCGGGAGCCCCATGAGGGTACGGATCGCGGGGCGCACGAACAGCTCGAAGGAGACGTAGGAGGAGACCGGGTTGCCGGGCAGGGCCAGCAGCGGGGTGTGGTCGGGGCCGATGGTGCCGAAGCCCTGGGGCTTGCCGGGCTGCATGGCGAGCTTGCGGAAGTCGACCTTCCCGCCGTCGACGTCCTCGGCGTCCGCGTCCCCGGAGCCGACGGCGGACAGCGCCTCCTTGACCACGTCGTACGCGCCGACGCTGACCCCGCCCGTGGTGACCAGCAGGTCGGCGCGGATCAGCTGGTCCTCGATGGTGGAGCGCAGGGTGTCGGCGTCGTCCGCGACGGCCCCGACGCGGTAGGCGATGGCCCCGGCGTCCCGGGCGGCCGCCGCCAGCGCGAAGCTGTTGGAGTCGTAGATGGTGCCGGCGGTCAGCGGTTCGCCGGGCTGGACCAGCTCGCTGCCGGTGGACAGCACCACCACGCGCGGCCGGGGCCGCACCCGGACGGTGCCGCGGCCGATGGCGGCCAGCAGGGCGATCTGCGGGGGCCCGAGGACCGTGCCGGCCGCGAGGGCGAGGTCGCCGGCCTGGACGTCGCTGCCGCGCGAGCGGACGTGGGCCCGCGCCTCGGCGGCGCGGTGCACGCGGACCTCGCCGGAGGCCCGCTCGGGGGCGGCGCTGGCCGGGCTCATCCCGGTCGCGGCGCCCCCTCCCGTACCGCCGTCGGTCCACTCCACCGGTACGACGGCCTCCGCGCCCGGGGGCAGCGGGGCGCCGGTCATGATCCGGGCGGCCTGGCCGGGGCCCACGGCGGGCAGCTCACCGCTGCCCGCCGCGACGTCCCCGACCACCGCCAGCACCGCGGGGAACTCCTCGCTCGCACCCTGGACGTCGGCCGTGCGGACGGCGTAGCCGTCCATGGAGCTGTTGTCGAAGGGCGGGAGGGCGACGGGCACGGTGACGTCCTCGACCAGGACGCAGCCCTGGGCGTCGAGGAGCTGGAGCTCGATCGGCTCCAGGGGCCGGACGGCCGCGAGGACGTCCGCGAGGTGCTCGTCCACGGACCACAGACGGTGGCCGGTGCCCTGCGGTGCGGAACTGCTCAAGGTCCTACATCTCCTCCGTGACGTAACGGCGAAGCCAGGTGCGGAACTCCGGGCCCAGGTCCTCGCGCTCGCACGCGAGGCGGACGATGGCCCGCAGGTAGTCGCCGCGGTCCCCGGTGTCGTAGCGACGGCCCCGGAAGACCACGCCGTGCACCGGACCGCCCACGGTCTCGTCGGCGGCCAGCTTCTGCAGGGCGTCGGTGAGCTGGATCTCCCCACCGCGGCCCGGCTCGGTCTCCCGCAGTATGTCGAAGATCGCGGGGTTGAGGACGTAGCGTCCGATGACCGCGTAGTTGCTGGGGGCGTCCTGGGGGTCCGGCTTCTCGACGAGACCGGTGATGCGGACGACGTCCTCCTCGTCCGTGGCCTCGACGGCGGCGCAGCCGTAGAGGTGGACGTTGGCCGGGTCGACCTCCATCAGCGCGATGACGGTGCCGCCGGTGCGGGCGTGGATGTCGGCCATCTGACGCAGCAGCGGGTCGCGGGGGTCGATGAGGTCGTCGCCGAGGAGGACGGCGAAGGGCTCGCGGCCCACGTGCGGCTCGGCGCACAGCACCGCGTGGCCGAGGCCGCGCGGGTCGCCCTGGCGGACGTAGTGCATGGTGGCCAGGTCGCTGGACTCCTGGACCTTCTTCAGGCGGTCGTCGTCGCCCTTGGCGGTGAGGGCCGACTCCAGCTCGTAGTTGCGGTCGAAATGGTCTTCCAGGGCGCGCTTGTTACGCCCCGTGATCATGAGGACATCGTCGAGTCCGGCGGCCACGGCCTCCTCGACCACGTACTGGATGGCCGGCTTGTCCACAACCGGGAGCATTTCCTTCGGGGTCGCCTTGGTCGCCGGAAGGAACCGCGTACCGAGGCCAGCAGCCGGAATGACGGCCTTCTTGATCACGGGGTGCAACATAGTCATGGCCCGAACGATAGTGGGTCCTACCGAACACCCGTCGAATCGGTGGTGGGTAGGTCCATGTATGCCCTAATTCGAAGGATATTTGATTTTCCGTGGCAGAGAACCCGCTCCCCGCGTCGGCGAAGTCGGCCCTGCGCCGGGAACTCCTCGCCGCCCGCCGCGCCTTGACCCCCGAGACCTGCCGCGCGGCCGCCGAGGCCCTGGCCGTCCGGGCGCTGGAGCTGCCCGAACTGGCCGGGGCGGACACGGTGGCCGCGTACGTCTCCGTGGGCACCGAGCCGGGCACCCGCGCCCTCCTGGACGCGCTGCGGGCCGCGGGGAAGCGGGTGCTGCTGCCCCTGCTGCTGCCCGACAACGACCTGGACTGGGCGGCGTACGAGGGCCCCGCGAGCCTCGCCGAGGCCGCGCACCCGGGACGGATGCGGCTGCTGGAGCCGACCGGGCCGGCGCTGGGACCGGGGGCGGTGGCGGAGGCGGACGCCGTGCTGCTGCCGGGGCTCGCGGTGGACGGGCGCGGGATGCGGCTGGGCCGGGGCGGGGGCTCGTACGACCGGGTGCTGGAGCGGCTGGAGCGGGCCGGGGCGCATCCGGCTCTGGTCGTGCTCCTCTACGACGACGAGGTGGTCGCGCGGGTCCCGGAGGAACCGCACGACCACCCCGTGCGGGCGGTGGCCACCCCGTCGGGGGTGCGCCGCTTCGGCGTCTGAGGCCGGAGGGGAATCCCCGGCCGGAGGGGCCTACGAGCCCCCGGGCTTGAGGGTCAGGGTGTCGACCGTGGCCTTGTCGACGGCCTCCTTGCCGAAGGGCCAGTCCAGCAGCTCGCCCTTGGCCCACAGCTGCGTCTGGTCCGTGTAGTGGCCGTTGTACGCGTGCCCCGAGGCGCCCGTCAGGTTGATCCAGCGGGACTTGTCGAGGTCGTTGAGGTTCACGACCATGCGCATCGACGGCACCCAGGTGACCCCGTAGCCGCTGGAGGCGTTCCAGCCGGTGGCGTTGACGGTCGCCTCGCCGCCGCCCAGGTTCCACGGGCCGCGGTTGAGCAGCCACTTCATGAAGCCGGGGCCCTCGGTGCCGATGGTCTGGTTCTTGAGGTTCAGCTGGTGCAGGCGGCCCCAGCTCCAGGTGGACTGGTCCTTGCCGAGCTTGGCGGTCAGCTCCCAGCGGGCGTCCGTCATGGCGCGGGCGAAGAGCTCGTCGCGGGAGGTGGTGGCCGGCTGGTTGAGGGTGCGCGGGGCGGTCCACCAGGCCGACTTCTCGTCCTTGACCAGGCGGCGGACCACCTCGAACCAGCGGTCGCCGCCGTCGGGCTGGGCCGAGTCGGAGCCGCGGGTGCCGCATTCGCGGACGGTCTTGGCGAGGTCGTCGGCGGGGCCGGTGGCGTCGCCGAGGACGTTCATGCAGGTGCCCTCGATGCGCAGCTCCTTGGGCATCTTGTCGCCGAAGGCCAGCTTGAGGACGTTGCGCCAGACGGCGTTGAAGTAGGCGGCGGCGGCCGAGTCGGCCTCCTGCGTGTAGTTCCAGCCGTCCAGCAGCTTCTGCGCGGCCCGTACGCCCGGGTCCGAGACCTGGATCTTCGACAGCATCGGGGTCAGCAGCGCGGCGATCTCGCTGCTGTTGTCCATCTGCATGGTGCGCATGTCGTCGGTCGAGATCTTGCCGCCGTCCTTGATCTTCGCCTCGATGAGGTCGTTGATCCGCTGGCTGCGGGCGCCGTAGCCCCAGTCGGTGGTCAGCAGGTGCGGGTACTTGCCCGCGCCGGTGCCGTTCTCGACGACGGCCTGGTTGGCGGTGACGATGTAGCCGCGGGCGGGGTTCTGCTCCCAGGGCAGCTCGTTCTGCGGGAGGTAGCCGGCGTTGCCGTCCGTGCCGCCCTTCCAGGCGTACTTGGAGTCCCAGCCCGGGGCGGGCATCCGGCCGTCGCCCTGGCCGCGGACGGGGATGCGGCCCGGGGCCTGGTAACCGATGTTGCCGCTGTCGCCCTTGTTGTCGGCGTAGATCAGGTTCTGCGAGGGCACCTCGAAGTCGGCGGCGGCCTTGCGGAACTCGTCGAAGGTCTTGGCGCGGTCGAGCTTGAAGACGGCGTCCATGGACTTGCCCGGGTCCAGCGCGGTCCAGCGCAGGGCCACGGCGTAGCCGTCGCCGCGGTCGGGCGCGGCGCTGTCCACGGGGGCGGCGGCGCCGACCCTGCTCAGCTCCTCGCTGCGGTCGGAGACGAGCGGGCCGTTGTTGGTCACGCGGACGGTGATCTTCTTGCTGTCGCCGCCCGCGATCTTGATGACCTCTTCGCGGGTCTTGAAGGGCAGCACCTTGTTGTCGTAGACGTAGCCGTCGGGCCGGACCTGCTCCAGGTAGAGGTCGGTGACGTCGGCGCCGAGGTTGGTCATGCCCCAGGCGATGTCGGCGTTGTGGCCGATGACCACGCCGGGCATCCCGGAGAAGGTGTAGCCGGCCACGTCGTACTGGCACTGGGCCGAGACGGTGCGGCAGTGCAGGCCCATCTGGTACCAGACCGATGGCAGTTGCGGGGACAGGTGCGGGTCGTTCGCGAGCAGCGGCTTGCCGGTGGTCGTGTACTTGCCGGAGATGACCCAGGAGTTCGAGCCGATGCCGCTGCCGTTGGGGCCGAGGATCGCGGGGACCTTGTCCAGGGTGTCGGCGAGCGCGCTCAGCTGCGTCCGCAGGCCGACGGTCGCGCCCTGGGCGGTGGCGTCGCCGGCGAGGCCGGCGGTGCCGGCGGTCTGGGTGCCGGCGGCGTTGCCGGAACCGGTGCCGGTGCCTCCGCTGCCGGTGCCGTTGCCGCGGCCGGGGCCCGTACCGGTGCCGCCGGAGCCGGGGCCCGTGCCCGTGCCGCCGGACGTGCCCTGGGGGACGTACTTGCCGCCCTCGACCTTGCCGCCCTCGACGACGGGCTTGTTCCGGTCGAAGGGGTACGGCGGGTACAGCTCGTCGATCTGCGCCTTGGACAGCTTGCCCGCCATCAGCGCCCGGTCGATCTCGTCCTGCATGTTGCCGCGCAGGTCCCAGGCCATCGCCTTGAGCCAGGCCACCGAGTCCACCGGCGACCACTGCTCGGGCCGGTAGTCGCCAGTCAGCTTGAGGGCGGCGTGCTCGACGGAGAGGTCCTTGCCGGACTTGCCCTTGAGGTAGGCGTTGACCCCGTCGGAGTACGCCTGCAGATACTTCTTGGTCTCGGGCGAGAGCTTCTTGTCGAACTCCTCCTGCGCGACCTGGCGCCAGCCCAGCGTGCGCAGGAAGGCGTCGGTCTCGACCTGTCCGGCGCCGAACATCTCCGAGAGCCGCCCGGAGGTCATGTGGCGGCGGACGTCCATCTCCCAGAAGCGGTCCTGCGCGTGGACGAAGCCCTGCGCGCGGAAGAGGTCGTCGTCGTTGTCGGCGTAGAGCTGCGGGATGCCGTGGGAGTCGCGCTTGACCTCCACGGTCCCGGTCAGCCCCGGCACCTCCAGGGAGCCGGTCGTCTGGGGGAAGGAGGCGCGCACGCCGTCCACGCTCCAGTACGCCCCGTAGCCGAGGCCCGCGAAGAGCGCCAGGACCAGAACGAGCACGATCAGACGCGCGCGTCGTCCCTTCTTCTTGACGGGAGGAGCGGTTTCGTTGGCGGGCATCGCTGTCCTTCGAGGGGCAGGGTGGTCCTGGCAGTGCTGGGAGCAACCATAGGCGCAGGACCGGGTTCGTTGATCCGTCAGGGGTCGGGGGTCCCGAGGACAAGGGGCTACGGCCGATTCACAATGTGGGTATCGCGTAAAGGGCGCGTCAAAGATTAGGTAAGGTAACGAACTACTTGCCGAAACTTGTCGCCGGGCGGAGCCGCTCCGCCGGGCGCGTGGAGGAGGGCCGCCCGCTGACTGTCCACACGCTCAACGAGCTCCTGCTGGTCTGCTCGCTCGTGCTGCTCGTCGCCGTCGCGGCGGTGCGCGTCTCGTCCCGCAGCGGCCTGCCCAGCCTGCTCATCTACCTCGGCATAGGCGTCGCGATAGGCCAGGACGGCATCGGCAATGTCGTGTTCGACAACGCCGAGCTGACGCAGGTCATCGGCTACGCGGCGCTGGTCGTGATCCTCGCCGAGGGCGGTCTGGGCACCAAGTGGAAGGAGATCAGGCCGGCGCTGCCGGCCGCGATCGTGCTCTCCACGGTCGGTGTGGCGGTGAGCGTGGGCGTGACGGCGGCGGGGGCGCACTACCTGGTCGGACTGGACTGGCGGCAGGCCCTGCTGATCGGCGCGGTCGTCTCCTCGACCGACGCGGCGGCCGTGTTCTCGGTGCTGCGCAAGGTGCCGCTGCCCTCCCGGATCACGGGTGTGCTGGAGGCGGAGTCCGGGTTCAACGACGCGCCCGTCGTGATCCTCGTCGTGGCCTTCTCCACCGTCGGTCCGGCCGACTCCTGGTACCTGCTGATCGGCAAGATCGCCCTGGAGCTGGCGATCGGCGCCGCGATCGGCCTGGCGGTCGGCTTCCTCGGCGCCTACGGGCTGCGGCACGTGGCCCTGCCCGCCTCCGGCCTCTACCCGATCGCCGTGATGGCCATCGCCATCGTGGCGTACGCGGCCGGCGCCATGGCGCACGGCTCGGGCTTCCTCGCGGTCTACCTGGCGGCGATGGTGCTGGGCAACGCCAAGCTCCCGCACTGGCCGGCCACGCGGGGCTTCGCCGACGGGCTCGGCTGGATCGCCCAGATCGGCATGTTCGTGCTGCTGGGGCTGCTGGTGACCCCGCACGAGCTGGTCAACGACTTCTGGCCGGCCGTGGTGATCGGCCTGGTGCTGACGATGATCGCCCGGCCGCTGGAGGTGTTCGTCAGCCTGCTGCCCTTCCGTATCCCGTGGCAGGAGCAGGTGCTGATGTCGTGGGCGGGGCTGCGCGGCGCGGTGCCCATCATCCTGGCGACCATCCCGATGGTGTCCGGCATCGAGGGCAGCGACCGCGTCTTCAACATCGTCTTCGTCCTGGTCGTCGTCTACACCCTGGTGCAGGGCCCGACCCTGCCCTGGCTGGCCCGCAAGCTCAGCCTGGGCAAGGGCGAGGAGACCGCGGCCGACCTCGGCATCGAGTCGGCGCCGCTGGAGAAGCTGCGCGGGCACCTGCTGTCCTTCGCCATCCCGCCCGCCTCGCGGATGCACGGCGTCGAGGTGAGCGAGCTGCGGCTGCCCGCGGGGGCCTCGGTGACGCTGGTGGTCCGGGACGCGCGGAGCTTCGTACCGGCGCCGTCCACGGTGCTGCGGCGGGGTGACGAGCTGCTGGTGGTGGCCACCGACCCGGTCCGGGACGCGGCCGAGGCGCGGCTGCGGGCCGTGGCCCGGGGCGGCAAGCTGGCCGGCTGGCTGGGGACGGGCAACGGCGGGGCGCGGCCCGGCTCGCATCCGAGAGGCCACGGGCGCGTTTGAGCGGCGTTCTCAGAGGCGGGGGCACGGTTTGTCGGCGCAATCACAGGGTGTGATAGAGCGCTTCCCTGTACTATGAAGGCACAACAGATCGAACCAACTCTGCCTGACGCAGAGCTGGCGCGACCGCAAAGCGGCCGTGGCACCCTCCCGCAGTGGGCGCCCAGGTATCACTCGGTTCTGCGCAAGAGGACAGCTCTCGGGGCTCCCCATACGTACGGGTGCGACCGCTCACGAAGCACGGCACCGTCCGCAGACGGGGGCGCTCTACCAGGCAGCGGAAAGGCAAGGCCGTGACATCCGCGGTCACGACCGATACGTCCGCCCGCCCCGGATACGGACAGCTGCTGCGCACACCCGGCGCCCTCGGCTTCGTACTTCCCGGCTTCGCCGCCCGTCTTCCCTTCGGCATGCTGACGATCAGCATCCTGCTGCTGGTGCAGCACACCACCGGTTCCTACGGCAGCGCCGGCATCGTCGCCGCCGTCACCGGTATCTCGATGGCCCTGTCGGCCCCGCTGATGGGCGCCTTCACCGACCGCTTCGGCCAGAGCGCCGTGCTGGTCCCCGTGGTGCTCGCGCACGGCGCGGCCGTCAGCGGTCTGGCCGCGCTGGCACTGGCGGGCGCCCCCGTCTGGGCGCTGGCGCTGGCCGCCGTGCCCACCGGTGCCTCGGTGCCGCAGGTCGGCCCGATGGTGCGGGCGCGCTGGGCGGCCCGGCTGGAGGGCTCGCCGCTGCTGCCCACCGCCGCCGCCTTCGAGTCCGTCACCGACGAGTTCACCTTCGTCGTCGGCCCGGTCCTCGCGACCGCCCTGTGCACCGGTGTGCACCCGGCGGCCGGCCTGGTCACCGAGGCCACGCTGACGCTGATCGGCGGCCTGGTCTTCGCGGCCCGCCGCTCCGGCCAGCCCGCCACGCACGCCCCGTCGGCCGCCGACGGCAAGCGCGCCTTCGCGCTGTCCTCGCCGGGCCTGCGCGTCCTGGTCTTCGCCTTCCTCGGGATCGGCGCCGTCTTCGGCGGCATGCAGGTCTCGCTCGCCGCCTTCTCCGCCGAGATCGGCAACCCGGGCGCCAACGGCCTGCTCTACGGGGTCTTCGCGGCCGGCAACATGATCGCGGGCATCGCCATGGGCGCCATCGCCTGGAAGATCGGCCCGCGCCGCCGCCTGATCCTCGGCTACATCGGCCTCACCGCGGCCGCCTCCGTCCTGTGGACGGCGGACTCGGCGATCCTGCTGGGCGCGCTCGGCCTGGTCGTCGGACTGTTCATCGCCCCGGCGCTGATCACCGGCTACACGATGGTCGAGCAGCTGGTCCCGGCGAACGCGCGCACCGAGGCGTTCACCTGGCTCACCGGCTCCATCGCCTTCGGGCAGGCCCTCGCGGTCATCCTGGCCGGCCGTCTGACGGACGCGCACGGGTCCTCGTACGGCTTCCTGGTGCCGATGGCGGCCACCGCGCTGGCGCTGGCCTCCCTGCTGGCGCTGCGCGCGCGGCTGGCGCCGAAGGCGCCGAGCCGGATCGTGAGCGCTTCGGCCACGGGGGACGAGCGTGAGGCTCCTGCGGCTGCTGCGGCTGCCGCGTCCGCTGAGGCCGTTGCGGCTCCCGAGGCCGGTGTGGCGGGTGCCCCGGCGGGGTCCCGTAACCGGGTGAACGAGCGTGGAATGGGTCACCGAGTGCCGGTGACGGTGGACTGATCCGCCGGAATACGTCACCATGGAGCGTCGTTAGCACTCATTGAGTGAGAGTGCCAGGAGGAAATTCGTGCCGACCTACCAGTACCAGTGCACCGAGTGCGGTGAGGGCCTTGAGGCCGTGCAGAAGTTCACCGATGACGCGCTGACCGTGTGCCCGAGCTGCGACGGACGCCTCAAGAAGGTGTTCTCCGCGGTCGGCATCGTCTTCAAGGGTTCCGGTTTCTACCGGAACGACAGCCGCGGCGCCTCGTCGAGCAGCACTCCCGCCTCGAAGCCGGCCTCGTCCTCGGCGTCCTCGACGCCGGCGTCTTCCGCCGCCCCCGCAGCCTCGTCGTCCTCGTCCTCGTCGAGCACGAGCAGCAGCTCCACGTCGGCCGCCTGATCCTTCCGTCCCGAGGCCCCGCCCGCCCCTCACCGGGCAGCGGGGCCTCCGGCATGCCCGGATAGGGTGGCCGCATGGTGAACGCAGAGATCGGTGTCATCGGCGGCTCGGGCTTCTACTCCTTCCTGGAGGACGTCTCCGAGATCCAGGTGGACACCCCCTACGGGCCCCCCAGCGACTCCCTGTACCTGGGCGAGCTGGCCGGCCGTACCGTCGCCTTCCTCCCCCGGCACGGCCGCGGGCACACGGTCCCGCCGCACCGCATCAACTACCGCGCGAACCTCTGGGCGCTGCGCTCGGTCGGTGTCCGCCAGGTGCTCGGCCCGTGCGCGGTGGGCGGGCTGCGGCCCGAGTACGGACCGGGCACGCTGCTCGTCCCCGACCAGCTGGTGGACCGTACGCAGAGCCGGGCGCAGACCTACTTCGACGGGATGCCGCTGCCGGACGGCTCGGTCCCGAACGTCGTGCACACCACCTTCGCCGACCCGTACTGCCCCGTGGGCCGCTCGGTGGCCGTGGCGGCGGCGCGCGGGCAGGACTGGGAGCCGGTGGACGGCGGCACCATGGTCGTCATCGAAGGGCCGCGTTTCTCCACGCGCGCCGAGTCCCGCTGGTACGCCTCGGCGGGCTGGTCCGTGATCGGCATGACGGGGCACCCGGAGGCGATCCTCGCCCGCGAGCTGGGCCTCTGCTACACCTCGATGGCGCTGGTCACGGACCTGGACGCGGGTGCGGAGACCGGTGAGGGCGTCTCGCACACCGAGGTGCTCAAGGTCTTCGGCGAGAACGTCGGCCGGCTGCGCACGGTCCTCTTCGACGCGGTGGCGGGGCTGCCGGCGACGGAGTCGCGCGCCTGCCTGTGCACGCACGCCCACGACGGCTGGGACCTGGGCATCGAACTTCCCTGAGGCTCCGGGGGGTGGGCTCGCCGCCCGGCGGTAGGGGAGGCCGGGCGGGCGGGGGCGTCCATTCCGGCGGAGGTGTCACATCCGGCGGGGCTGTCCGGTCCTTCTGTGTGAAGGGCCGATCAGGGCAGTCCTGCCAAGGGAGTTGACCACCATGCCGCGTATCCCGCTCACCCCGCCCCGCACCCTCCTGACGCGCCTCGGCGCCTGGTACTCGCGCCGCACCTACGGCAAGGTGCTGGACCCGGGCCAGGCGTACGGGCACAACCCGCGCGTGCTCCTCTCGTACGTACGCCTGGAGCGGCGCGCGGCGAAGTGGAACGCGCTGGACGGGGACCTCAAGCACCTGGCGGTGATGGCCTCGGCGGCGCGCATCAACTGCTCGTGGTGCATGGACTTCGGCCACTGGGAGGGGCGGCGGCAGGGCATGCCGGTGGAGAAGATCGAGCGGGTGCCGCGGTGGCGGGAGTCCCGCGAGGTGTTCACCGCGCTGGAGCTGCTGGTCATGGAGTACGCCGAGGCCATGACGGAGACCGAGCCGACGGTGACGGACGAACTGGCGGCGGAGCTGATCGGGCGGCTGGGCGAGGCGGCGTTCGTCGAGCTCACGGCGGTGGTGGCGCTGGAGAACTGGCGCTCGCGGGCCAATATCGCCTTCGGGCTGACCAGCCAGGGGTTCTCGGAGGCGTGCGAGGTGCCGGGGCGGGGCTGAGGGCTGAGCGGGGGCCGCCGTGGTGGGGGCGCTCGCTCGTGTGGGTGACGAAGTTTTCCACAGGCTGGGGATTGTCCACAGGCGTCAGCGGGATTCCGGCGGAGGCCGGATCGTGAGGGGTGTCCGGGCGCCGTGTCCGGACGGCACGACTCACTCCGATCACTCCGTCTGGTGGTGTTCCCCATGTCCAGGACCTGCGTTCCTCCGACGTTCTCCACGACCCCTTCCACGACCTCTTCCGCGATCTCTTCCGTGACCCCTTTCGCCGCCTCCTCCGCGTCCCCCTGTCCGCCGGGGCGGCCTGTCCCGCCCTTTCCGCCGCTGCGGGTGGGCCGGAGCGGCTACCGGCTGCGCCGGGCCGTCCGGCGGCGCAGGCGGGCCCTCTCGGCGGTGCTGGCGGTCGTCGCGGCGGGTCTGGCCGTGGGCGGGGCCGAGGCGCGGGCCTCGCGGGGGACCGCGCCGCCGGCGGTGAAGGCCCCGCCCCCGGTGGTGCGTACGGTGTCCGCGCCGGTGCGCATCGCGGACGCGGCGACGGTGCGGCTGCTGCGGCCCGGGGACCGGGTCGACGTGGTCGCGGCGGAGCGGGCCGGGCCGCCCCGGGTGGTGGCGGCGGGGGCCAGGGTCGCCGAAGTACCCGTGCCGGACGAGGCAGTTGGGGACAGTGGTGCGCTGGTGGTGCTGTCCGTACCCCGGGACACCGCACGGGAACTGGTCGGAGCGGGTGCTCTGACGCGACTGGCGGTGACACTGTGCTGAATCGTACGCACGGTCAGTCAATTCACCTCAAGGTGGCGGCCGATTGGACACGACACGCCCGGACTGCCGTAACTTTCGGAACCGTTGGCTCCGTGTTCGGCACTTGTGAAGAAAGGCTCAGTGGTGGGCGAGAAGAAGAAGGAGAGCGTACTGGCGGGCTTCAAAGCCTTCCTGATGCGCGGCAACGTGGTCGACCTCGCGGTGGCCGTGGTGATCGGCGCCGCGTTCACGAACATCGTGAACTCGGTGGTCAAGGGGATCATCAGCCCGGTGGTGGGCGCCGTGGGCACGAAGAGCCTGGAGGGCTACAAGTCCTGCCTCAAGGCCCCGTGCGCCGTCGGCCCGGACGGTCAGCCGACCGGTGTCGAGATCCTCTGGGGCTCGGTGCTGAACGCCACGCTGACCTTCGTGATCACGGCGGCGGTGGTCTACTTCCTGATGGTGCTGCCGATGGCGAAGTACCTCGCACGGCAGGAGGCCCGCCGCAAGGCGCGCGAGGGGGTCCACGAGATCGTGGAGATCACCGAGCTGGAGGTCCTCAAGGAGATCCGCAACGAGCTGGTGTCCCAGCGTTCGGGCGGCAGCGGCCCGGTGAGGGCGCGCGACGGCGTCTGATCGTACGGACGGCCCGCGCGGCGGGTCAGATGTGGTGCGGGGGCTTCTCGTCGAGGAAGCGGGCCAGATCGGCCGCGCTCCCTCCGGCGGCAGGCCGCTCGCCCCAGCCCCGGTCGGTGTCGTCCGAGGACTGCTGGTCCAGCGGGTCGTCGAAGTCGATCCTCGGCTTCGGCCGGGGCCGGCGGTCCTCGGAGGCGGGGCGCGGGGTCTGCGGGCCGGAGGCGGGGGTGCTGCTCATACCTCCAGGGTACGGCGGCCCCCGGCCCTCCCCCGGTCCCGGTCCCGGGCGCGGGCACCGGTCCCGCGGTGGTCAGCGGTCCCGCGGTGGTCAGCGGTCCCGCGGTGGTCAGCCGTCCCGCGGTGGTCAGCGGTCCTTCGGGTCGAGGGACCACAGCGCGAGCACGACGAGGAAGGACAGGACGAGGAATCCCGCACCCCACCAGGCGGTGGCGGTATGGCCCTCCATCCACTCGTTGACGGTGACGGTCAGCGCCCACAGCTGTCCGATCACGACGGTGAGGGACAGGGCCAGACGGGCGTTGAGCTTCGAGGACCGCTCCGGTTCCTGCTCGGTGCCCGCTCCCGGGCCGGGGCCGGTGTGCCGGATCCGCGGGTCCCCGTAGCCGCTGGTGGGCCGGATCTGCGGATAGCGCTCGCGCACCGGCCGGTTCAGCCGGGGCTGGGCACTGCCCGGCAGGTACTCCGGGCGCGGGGGGACACGGTCCTCGCTCATGTCGCTCCCCTCTCGGTGGGCGCGGCTTTCCTCTCGGTGGACGCGGCCCGGTCGGCGCCGGGGCAGCCCAGCCGGCGGGCCGTCTCGGGGCGGGCGCCGCCGAGCTGGCGGCACAGGGCCTCCTGGGCCGATTCCCCGGACCGGGCGGTGGCGATGGCCCAGACACTGCCGTCGGCCTGCTCGGTGAGGAAGATCCTCGGGAGCGGGCGGGGCGGCGGGCCGGCGGTGACCTCGCCGGTGCGGGCGTCGAAGACGCCCTCGTGGCAGGGGCAGTACAGCTCTCCGTCGGCGCCCCGGTCCTCGCGCCAGAGCACGGCGCAGGCCAGGTGGGTGCAGACGGCGGAGTAGCCGACGAGGGAGCCGTCCGAGAGCCGCACGGCGAGGGCCCGGTCCTCGTCCCCGGGGTAGCGGAAGGCCACGGACTCGCCCGGCATCAGCTGGTCGGCGACCTTCTTCGGCTCGGGCATCGAGGTGCTGTCCCCGTGCCGGTGCAGGATCCCGGCGGCGACGCCGACGCCGCCGGCGGCCAGGCCGCCGGAGACTGTGGCGACGATCCGCAGGTAGTCGCGGCGGGTGGTGAGGGAGTCGGCGCTGATCCGGTCGCGCAGCTGCTCGGCGGCGGCGTCGCCGTCCTGGCTCCGCGGGCCGGGAGCGGGCGCGGGCGGTTCGGTGATGCTCATCGGACGTCGACTCCGTTCACCTCGACGACGGGCAGGCCGCCGGGGACGGGCCACTGGACCTTGTCGGCGGGGACGACCATGGCCACGCCCGTGCTGACCACCACGTCGCCGAAGGCGAAGGAGTCGGCGACCTGGACGCCGGGGCGCTCGGCGCGGAGCTCTTCGAGGGTTCCGTAGAAGAGGGCACCGGTGGGGCAGACGGTGGCGCACATCGGGGCCAAGCCGTAGGCGGTGCGGTCGTAGCAGAGGTTGCAGTTCATCTGGAGCTTCGCCTGGAGGTCGATCTTCGGGACGCCGAAGGGGCAGGCGTTGACGCAGTTGGCGCAGCCGATGCAGCGGGTGGTGTCGGCCTGCTGGACCACCCCGTCCGCGGTCACCAGGATCGCGTCGGCGGGACAGACCTCGGCGCAGGGCGCGACCGGGTCCTCGCAGTGCATGCAGACAGTCGGGAGGGAGGCGACGGACATGCCGGGTTCGGTGTAGTCCAGGTGGATCATCGACTTACCGCGGTGGGAGTCGCATTCGCGGCAGGCGGAGACGCACGCCTGGCAGCCGATGCAGCGGCCCGGGTCGATGAAGATCGTGCGGCCCATCATGGCGGGTCAGCTCCTCTCCGCCGTGCCACGGCCCTGCGAGGACGTGGGGGGCAGGGGGTCGGTCCGGGAGACCTGCGCCTCCGGGTAGGCCACGTGGCCCGGTGCCGTGGGCGGGGCGGGCACCTCGTCGGCGTGCTCGGCGGGTTCGATGCGGGCCGCGCAGACCTTGTACTCGGGGATCTTCGAGCGGGGGTCGAGGGCGTCGACGGTCAGGGCGTTCGCGGCGGTCGGCACCGGCCAGTGGTAGGGGATGAAGACGGTGTCGGGGCGGATCGCCTCGGTGACGAGGGCGGGGAAGACCTCGCTGCCGCGGCGGGTGACCACCCGTACGGGGTCGCCGGTGCGGTAGCCGTGCGAGGGGTGGACCTCCACCCAGGGGCGCGGGGTCTGTTCGACGAGGGCGCCCAGGCGGCGGGTCTGGTTGCCGGAGAGGAAGTGGGCGACGGTGCGGCCGGTGGTGAGGGAGAGGGGGAACTCCTCGGAGTAGGGGTCCATCGGCGGGTGCCATTCGACGACCTGCAGGTGGATCCGGCCGTCGGGGTGGTAGGTGCGGCCGCCCTCGAACAGCCGGGGGGTGCCCGGGTGGTCGGTGCTGGGGCAGGGCCACATGATGCCGCCGGTCTCCTCCAGGCGCTCGTAGGTGATGCCGTAGTAGTCGTTGACCGTGCCGGCGGAGGCGACGCGCAGTTCCTCGAACACCTCGCGGGAGCTCGCGAAGTCGAATTTGTCGCCGTGTCCGAGGCGCCGGGCGAGCGCGCACATCACCCAGGTGTCGGTGCGCACGCCCGGCGGGGGCTCCTGGGCCTTGTTGTGCTTGACCACGCGGGCCTCGGTGTTGGCCATGACGCCCTCGTCCTCGGCCCAGACGGTGACGGGGAAGACCACGTGCGCGTTGGCGGCGGTCTCGGAGAGGAAGAAGTCGAACTGGGCGTGGAATTCCAGGGTGTCGTAGCCCTGCTTGACCGTGCTGTAGTGCGGGAGGGAGACGAAGGGGTTGTTGCAGATTCCGATGAGGCCGCGGATCTCCTGGCGCTGCATCTGCCAGACCATCTCCATCATGGAGGTGCCGGCGGGCGGGAGCTCGGATTCCTCGATGCCCCAGATCTCGCAGATCTGGCGGCGGTGCTCCTCGTTGAGGATGGACCGGCCGCCGGGGAGGAGGTCGGACTTCTGGCCGTGCTCGCGGCCGCCCTGGCCGTTGCCCTGGCCGGTGATGGTGCCGTAGCCGGCGCCGGGCCGGCCGAGGTTCCCGGTGGCGACGCACAGGTTGATGATGGACAGGCAGTTCTCGACGCCCTGGGAGTGGTGTTCGACGCCGCGGGCGTGGAAGGCCATGGCCTTGGCGGCGCCGCCGAACATCCGGGCCACCTGGACGATCTGCTCGGCGGGGACCCCGCAGATCTCGGCGGAGCGGGCGGGCGGATAGTCCTGGACGGTCTTCCGGACCTCGTCCCAGCCGGTGGTGTGGGCGGCGAGGTACGCCTCGTCGGTCAGCTTCTCGGCGACGATCACATGCAGCACGGCGTTGAAGAAGGCCGAGTCGGTGCCCGGCTTGAGGGCCACGTGGACATCGGCGGTGCGGGCGATCGCCGTCTCGCGCGGGTCGACGACGATCAGGGAGGCGCCCCGGTCGCGGGCGCCCCACAGGTACTGGGTCATCACCGGGAAGCACTCCCCCACGTTCGACCCGGCGATGAGCAGGCAGTCGGTGAGGAGGATGTCGGAGAAGGGGTTGGCAGCCCGGTCGATGCCGAAGGCGAGCTTGTTGGCGCCCGCCGCGCTGACCATGCACAGCCGGCCGTTGTAGTCGACGTGCCGGGTGCGCAGGGCGACCCGGGCGAACTTGCCGACCAGGTAGGTCTTCTCGGAGTAGAGGCTGGCGCCGCCGAGCACACCGAAGGCGTCATGGCCGTGCGCGGCCTGGATGCGCCGGACCTCGGAGACGGTGAAGTCCAGCGCCTCCTCCCAGGACACCTCCCGGAAGGGCTCGTCCCGGGAGCGGCGCATGAGCGGGGCGGTCAGCCGGTCGGGGTGGTTGACCTGCTGGTAGGCGTTGATGCCCTTGGGGCACAGCCGCATCCGGTTGATGTCGTGGTTGCGGGGCTCCACGCCGAAGACCTTGCCGCCCGCGTCCACCCGCAGGTACATCCCGCACTGCACGCCGCAGAAGCAGCAGTGGGTGGGCACCAGGGTCTCGCCGTTCTGGTCGGCGTGCCAGCGGTCGGCCGGAATGCCGCCCGCGTCCCGGAAGTTGCGGGTGCCGGGCGGGGCGATGGACGGGTCCAGGGGAAGGGGGGCGGGCCGGGACGGGGCCTTGTCGGGGTCGGTCGCGGTCACTTGAACCCCTTCTTCACATGGCTCAGGTAGGCATTGCCGCGCAGGACCCGTTTGCAGCGCGGGCAGTATTCGACGAGGGCGTTGAAATCGAGCTGGAGGTCCCGCATGGTGCCGCGCAGGTTCTCCACGTACGGGGTGGTGTCGATGGGCTCCCCGCAGCGCTTGCAGGCGAAGACCTGCTCGTCCTGGCGGGCGGTGTACTTGAACAGCTGCATGCCGACGGCGGCCGGGCGCTGCACGATGTGGAAGAACTTCCCGAAGGGGATGTAGATGAGGGTGAACACCACCGACACCATGTGCAGGACGGCCAGGAACTCGTAGCCCCCGCCGTGCAGGAAGATCGACGAGAAGGTCAGCAGCAGCCCCGTCACGGAGATCACGATGAGGCAGATCAGCGGCAGCAGGTCGTAGGCGAAGCGCTGGCCGGTGATGGCGCCGCGGTCCTTCATCCTGCGCCACAGGAAGTACGAGGCTCCGGGGATCACCAGGACGGCGGCCACGTCCAGGCCGTGGAACATCAGCCAGCCCAGGAGGTCCAGCGAGTCGAAGCCCAGCACCTTGATGCCCCAGATCCGCATCTCGTAGCCCGGTCCGGAGCCGGTGGCGGAGGTGAAGGTGAACCAGCCCCAGGTCAGCGGGAAGGTGATGAGGGCGGCGAGGACGCAGCCCCAGAAGATCAGCTGGTGGGCGATCCACCGGGAGCGCGAGCGGGCGCCGAGGAACTTCTGGAAGCCGAGGTAGGTGGCGATCATGCGCGGTACGGCGGTGGGCGCGCGGCGGAAGTTCTCAGCGGAGAAGAAGCTGCCGAAGCCCTTCCGGAAGAGCCGGCGCGCACCGGGCGCCGAGACCCAGACCGTGTAGCGGTAGGCGACGCCGAAGGCGAGGAAGACGGTGGCGACGGCGTACGGGAGCAGCGCGGAGTCGAAGTCGCGCAGCAGCCGGCTGCCGAGCACGATCGCGGCGATGAGCAGCAGCGAGACGAGGGTGCCGGCCAGGGTGGCCCGTACGGACACGGACCGGCGGCTCCCCGAACCGGCGGGAAGGTGCGGGGCGGCAGGGGCTTCTGAGGGCTCGGGCACAGCCCCACGCTAGGCGGTCTGCCCGGTTTCAGCCCGCTGTGACCGGTTCCGTACTGAGCCGAACGGGGGTCATACGGCCCGCAGCCCGTACCCCTCGAACACCGCACGGGCCGCCGCCACCTGGGCCGCGCTCGGCGGCGGGGTGCCGCGCAGGGCGTAGTCCATGCCCAGCGCCTCCCACTTGCCCGCGCCGAGGGTGTGGAAGGGCAGCACGTCGACCCGCGCGACATTGCCGAGGGAGCCCGCGAAGGCCGCGACGCCCTCCACGTTCTCCCGGGCGTCGGTCAGCCCCGGCACGAGCACGAACCGTACGTGGACCTCCTTGCCCAGGTCCGCGAGGCGCCGGGCGAAGTCCAGCGTGGGCCGCAGCGGGCGCCCGGTCACCCGGCGGTAGGTCTCCCGGTCCCAGGACTTGAGGTCCAGCAGGACCAGGTCCGTATCGCGCAGCAGCGCGTCGGTGGCGCGCCCGCCGAGGTACCCGGAGGTGTCCAAGGCGGTGTGCAGCCCCAGCTCGTGCTTCATCCGGTGCAGCAGCTCCCCCGCGAAGACGGGCTGGAGCAGCGGCTCCCCGCCGGAGAGGGTGGCCCCACCGCCCGAAGCGGCGATGAAGGCGCGGTACCGGGCCGCCTCGGCGATCACGTCGTCGGCCGAGGTGCGCCGGCCGCCGCGCATCCTCCAGGTGTCGGGGTTGTGGCAGTACAGGCAGCTCAGCGGGCACCCCGCGAGGAAGGTGACGAAGCGCGTGCCCGGCCCGTCGACTCCGGTGGACACGTCCCAGGAGTGCACCGACCCCTCACTGGGCCGCCGGGTCACCGCCGCGGCGGGGGTCACGGCCGGTGTCACGGCCGGGGTCACGGCGGTGGGCCCGGGACGGGCGGGGTTCGAACCGAGGACGACGGTCATGGCAGGTGCTCCCGACTGATCCGGTGTGCGGCGGAGGACTGGTACAGGGCGTGCGGTGCGGTCCTACAGCGACCCGTGGAAGGTGCGCCCCAGCACATCGAGCTGCTGCGCGCGCGTCAGCCGTACGAAGTTCACCGCGTAGCCGCTGACGCGGATGGTCAGCTGCGGGTACTTCTCCGGGTGCTCCATGGCGTCGGTCAGGGTGTCGCGGTTCAGGACGTTGACGTTCATGTGGAAGCCGCCCCCGGCCGTGTACCCGTCGAGCACCCCCGCCAGGTTCGCGATCCGCTCCTCGGGCGTGCGCCCCAGGCCCTCGGGGGTGACGGTGCTGGTCAGCGAGATGCCGTCCTCCGCGTCCGCGTAGGGCAGCTTCGCCACCGACAGGGCGGAGGTGACATAGCCGTGGGTGTCGCGGCCGTTCATCGGGTTGGCGCCCGGCGAGAAGGGCTCCCCGGCGCGGCGGCCGTCCGGGGTGTTGCCGGTCTTGCGGCCGTAGACCACGTTCGAGGTGATGGTCAGCACCGACTGGGTGTGCTCGGCGCCCCGGTAGGTCTCGTGCCGCCGGATCTTCCGCATGAACTCCTCGACGAGCCCGACCGCGAGGGCGTCGGCGCGGTCGTCGTTGTTGCCGTAGGCCGGGTAGTCGCCCTCCACCCGGTAGTCCGTGACCAGCCCGCTCGCGTCCCGCAGCGCGGTGACCCTCGCGTGCTTGATGGCGGACAGCGAGTCGGCGGCGACCGACAGCCCGGCGATGCCGCAGGCCAGGGTGCGACGTACGTCGCGGTCGTGCAGGGCCATCTCGACGCGCTCGTAGGCGTACCGGTCGTGCATGTAGTGGATGACGTTGAGGGCGTGCACATAGGTGGCGGCCAGCCACTCCAGCTGGGCGTCGAACTTCGCCCGCACCTCCTCGTAGTCCAGCACCTCGGAGGTGACGGCTCCGGTGTCCGGGCCGACCCGCTCCCCGGAGATCTCGTCCCGGCCGCCGTTGACCGCGTAGAGCAGGGTCTTGGCGAGGTTCACGCGGGCGCCGAAGAACTGCATCTGCCTGCCGACGGGCATCGCCGAGACGCAGCACGCGATGGCGGTGTCGTCCCCGGACCGGGGGCGCATCAGCTCGTCCGACTCGTACTGGACGGAGGAGGTGTCGATGGAGACGCGGGCGCAGAACTCCTTGAAGCCCCGGGGCAGCCGCGGCGACCAGAGGACCGTCATGTTCGGCTCGGGCGCCGGGCCGAGGTTGTAGAGGGTCTGGAGGTAGCGGAAGGAGGTCCGGGTGACCAGCGGGCGGCCGTCCTCGCCCATGCCGCCGATGGACTCGGTGACCCAGGTCGGGTCGCCGGAGAAGAGCTCGTCGTACTCGGGGGTCCGCAGGAAGCGCACGATGCGCAGCTTGATCACGAAGTCGTCGACGAGCTCCTGCGCCCCCTCCTCGGTGAGCCGCCCGGCCGCGATGTCCCGCTGGAGGTAGATGTCGAGGAAGGTGGAGGTGCGGCCGAGGGACATGGCTGCGCCGTTCTGCTCCTTCACGGCGGCCAGGTAGGCGAAGTACAGCCACTGGACGGCCTCGCGGCCGGTGGTGGCCGGGCCGGAGATGTCATGGCCGTAGGAGGCGGCCATCGCCTTGAGTTCGTGCAGGGTGCGGATCTGCTCGGCCAGTTCCTCGCGCAGCCGGATCGTCTCCTCCAGCGAGCGGCCGCCGGCCGGCAGGGCGTCCAGTCCGGCCTTCTCCTCGTGCTTGGCGGCGATCAGCCGGTCGACGCCGTAGAGGGCGACCCGGCGGTAGTCCCCGATGATGCGGCCGCGCCCGTAGGCATCGGGCAGGCCGGTGATCACGCCCGCCTTGCGGGCGGCGCGGATCCCGGGCGTGTAGGCGTCGAAGACACCGGCGTTGTGGGTCTTGCGGTACGCGGTGAAGACCTTCTCCAGCTCCTCCGGGACCGGGTAGCCGTAGGTCCGCAGGGCCCCGGCGACCATCCGCCAGCCGCCGTTGGGCATGATCGCGCGCTTGAGCGGGGCGTCGGTCTGGAGGCCGACGATCAGCTCCCGGTCGCGGTCGATCCAGCCGGGGGCGTGGGCGGTGATGGAGGAGGGCACGTCGTACGCGATGTCGTACACGCCCCGCTCGCGCTCGCGCGGGAAGCGGTCCGTGAGGGCCTTCCAGACGGCGGTGGTGCGCTCGGTGGGGCCCGCGAGGAAGGAGTCGTCGCCCTCGTAGGGGGTGTAGTGGCGCTGGATGAAGTCGCGGACGTCGACGGCCTCGCGCCACCGTCCGCCGGTGAAGCCCTCCCAGGCCCGGCCTTCGCTCTTGGTCTCCGCAGCGGTGGCGGTCATCGCCCGCTCCTTCCGTGGCCGGGGCCGCGAGCCCTGGCCGTAGCGCTGTCGCGTGCTTCCATTGCACGCCTTCTGATCGATCACTGGCCGCCGCGTTGGTCCCGAACTGAGGGCCGGAAGTCCTACGACGGCCATCCCGCGGGCTCCTGGAACCTCGCTGAGCTGGGGTTTTCCGGGGGTCTTAAGACCCGCACCCGCTTGTGAAAGTTTTCACTAAAGGGGTGCGCAAAAAGGTCAGCTCGGGGCCTCCGCGCCCGGCCGGGCGTAGAACCACCAGGCCACGGCCACGCAGGTGGCGTAGAAGCCGACGAAGCCCCACATCGCCGCCGTGACCGAGAAGTTGGCGAACATCGCCGGGATGAAGAAGAAGCCGTAGGCGGCGATCCCGGCGGTGAAACCGGTGACCGCGCCCGCCTCGGTCTCCGCCTGCCGCAGCGCCGCCGCGTACCGCGGGGTGCCCTCGGTCAGGCCCTTGAGGTGCAGTCCCCGGAAGATCACCGGGATCTGCCGGAAGGTGGAGCCGTTGCCGATGCCCGAGAAGAGGAAGGCCGACAGGAAGCAGAGGAAGAACCCGGCGAAGGAGCCCCCGTCCGTACCGGAGGGCAGGAAGGCGATCACGCCCGTCAGGGAGGCGGCCATCCCCGCGAAGGACAGGATCGTCACCCGGGCCCCGCCCAGCCGGTCCGCGATCCAGCCGCCCGCCCAGCGGGCCAGCGCGCCCAGCGCCGGGCCCATCCAGGCGTAGGCGGCGACGGAGTACCCCGGGAAGGTGGTCTTGATCAGCAGCGGGAGCGCCGCCGCGAAGCCGATGAAGGAGCCGAAGGTGCCGACGTACAGCCAGGTCATCAGCCAGTTGTGCTTGCGCCGGAAGATGATCCGCTGCTGCTTGAAGGGGGTGGAGGCCACCGTGAGGTCGTTCTGCCCGCACCAGGCCACCGCCGCGAGGACCACCACGACCGGCACCCATACGAAGGCGGCGTTCTGGAGGTGGATCTCCGAGCCGTCGGCCGTGCGCTGTCCCGCCCCGACGGCCAGGACGGAGAGGGTGATCAGGATCGGGGTGAGCAGCTGGACGACCGAGACGCCGAGATTGCCCAGACCGCCGTTGACGCCCGCCGCGTTGCCCTTCTCCCGCTTCGGGTAGAAGAAGCCGATGTTCGCCAGCGAGGAGGAGAAGTTCGCGCCGCCGATGCCGCACAGCGCGGCGATCGCGACGAGCGTGCCGTAGGAGGTGCCCGGGTCCTGCACCGCGAAGCCCAGCCACAGCAGGGGCACCACCAGCACCAGCGTGGAGAGCGCGGTGAAGCGGCGCTGGCCGATCCGCGGGCCGAGGAAGGTGTAGAGGACGCGCCCGGTGCCGCCGGTGAGCCCGGGGACGGCCGTCAGCCAGAAGAGCTGGGCCGGGGAGAAGCCGAAGCCCACGTCCGTGAGGCTGGTCGCCGTGATGCTCCAGACCTGCCAGACCACGAAGGCCACGAGCAGGGCCGGTACGGCGATCCACAGATTGCGGGTGGCGACCCGGCGGCCGGTGGAGCGCCAGAAGTCCGGGTCCTCCGGGGTCCAGTCCGTGATGGTCCGTCCGGGGCGGTACTGGGCCGGACCGGCGGGCGGCCTCGTCGGCTCCGGTGGGCGGGTGGCTTCCCGCGTGGGGGTGGGCGTGGACGTGGCGGCGCTCATGGCGTGGTCCTGAACTGCGAGGGGAGTTCTGACCCCTCCAGCCTCCGGCCCCGGGCCCGGCCCCCGGCAGAGGCCAAGGCACCGCGTACGACGGCCCAAGGCACCGGGCGCGGCGGGCCAAGGTCCCGCGAGGTCCCGCCCGGACCGGCCCCGGACCAGCCCGGCCCCGCCCCGAACCGCCCCGGACCCGCCCGGACCGCCCCGGACCGGCCCCGGACCCGCCAGGCCCCCGGCCCCCGCGGGCCCTCCGGACAGCCCGCCCGACCTGCCGGAAGCCCGGACCTCTGGTCTGCTGGCCGGTATGGCCTACTCCCCCATGACCGCCCGCAGCCCCGACGAGGACCACCGCACCTCGACCCCGCTGGAGCTGTTCTTCGACCTCTGCTTCGTCGTCGCGATCGCCCAGGCGGGCGCCCGGCTGGTGCACGCGCTCGCGGAGGGCCATCCCGGCACCGGGGTGATCGGCTACTTCTTCGTCTTCTTCGGCGTGTGGTGGGCGTGGATGAACTTCACCTGGTTCGCCTCCGCCTACGACTGCGACGACGTCCCGTACCGCATCGCCACGCTCGTCCAGATCGCCGGCGTCCTCGTCTACGCGGCCGGGGTCGGTGAGGCGTTCGACGAGAACGACTGGGCCGTCGCCGTCATCGGCTACATCATCATGCGCGTCGCGCTGACCGCCCAGTGGCTGCGCGCCGCCTCGGGCGAGAGCGGCGCCGCCCGGACGGCGGCCCTCAAGTACGCGGCCGGGCTGGTGATCTGCCAGGCCGGCTGGGTGGCGCTGCTCTTCGCCCCCGCCGGCGCCCAGCGCTGGCTGTTCCTGGTGCTCGTCGCGGCCGAGCTGCTGGTCCCGGTGATCGCGGAGCGCGGCCACCAGACCCCCTGGCACGCGCACCACATCGTGGAGCGGTACGGCCTGTTCACCATCATCGTGCTGGGCGAGACCATCGCCGCGAGCACGGTGGCGGTGAAGTCCGCGCTCGACGAGCACGAGGCCCTGGACCTGCTGCTGCCCATCGCCGCGGGCGGCCTGCTGATCGTCTTCGCCGCCTGGTGGATCTACTTCGCCGTACCGATGCACCAGCACCTGAACTCCAACCGCGAGGCCATCCCCTGGGGCTACGGCCACCTGCTGATCTTCGCCTCGGGCGCGGCGATCGGCGCGGGCATCGAGGTGGCCGTGGAGCACGCGGTGGGCAAGGCGCACATCTCGCAGGCGGCTGCGAACGCCGCCGTCATGGTCCCGGCCGCGGCCTTCCTGTTCATGGTGTGGCTGCTGCACTCCCGGCACTTCAAGCGCGGCCCCGCCCAGCAGCTGGTCCTGCCGGTGGCCGCCGTCGTCACCCTCGCCTGCATCTGGACGGGTGCGTACGCCGTCCTCTACGCGGGCCTCGTCGCGGTGGTCACCGTCACCGTCGGCATGCTCCTGACCGAGCGGTCCGCCGCCCGCACCGGCTGAGCGTACGGAGCTCCGCGCCCGGCCCGGCTCCGGCCGTCACCCCCGCGCCCCCGCGGCCGTTCTCCAGCGCGGAAAGACCCGTACCGACTGGAGGCCCCGGCCATGACACTCCCCGCACCACGCCACGGCACCGACCCCGGCGGGGAGCTGGCCGAGCCAGGCTTCTGGCAGCGGCCCCCCGCCCACCGGCTCGCCGCCTTCGCCCGGCTGCGCGCCGCCGGCGGGCCGGTCTTCGTGCCCGAGGGGGCCGGGCACTGGGCCCTCGTACGCCATGCCCATGTGCAGGAGGCGAGCCGGCTGCCGAAGGTCTTCGCCAGCGCGCCCGGCGTGACCACCCCCGAGCCGGCCCGCTGGGTGCGCGCGCTGTTCGGGGACTCGATGGTCAACCTGGACGGCGCCGACCACGCGAACCTGCGCAGGATCGTCCAGCGGGCCTTCACCCCCCGCCTGCTGGCCGCGGCCGAGGCCGACATCCACGCGGTGGCCGCCCGGATCGTGGACGACGTGCTGGCGGAGGAGCCCGACGAGTTCGTCTCGGCGGTCGCCTCCCGGCTGCCCCTGGAGGTCATCTGCAACATGATGGGCATCCCGGAGCGCCACCGCGCCGAGATCGCCGACCGCGTCAACCACGCCTCGGAGAACATCGGCGTCGAGCGCGGACTGGCCTCCCGGCTGCGGATGCCGGGGCGCGGCCTGCGCGCGCTGGCCCGGATGCAGCGCATGGTGGCGGGCATCGGCCGGGAGCGGCGCAAGCACCCCGGGGACGACCTGATCTCGGCGCTGGTCCGCGCGGACATCGACGGCCAGGGCCTCGGCGCCCGCCAACTGGGCGCCTTCTTCTCCCTGTTGATGGTCGCGGGGGTGGAGACCACCCGCAACGCCATCACCCACGGGCTGACCCTGCTGACCGACCATCCCGAGCAACGTGACCTGCTGCTCTCGGACTTCGAGACCTACGCGGACGGCGCGGTCGACGAGATGATCCGGCACTCGACGCCGATCATCCAGTTCCGCCGCACGGTGGTCGCGGAACACACCCTGGGCGGGCGGGACTTCGTCCCCGGCGAGAAGGTGGTCCTGTACTACGCCTCCGCCAACCGCGACGAGGCGGTCTTCCCCGACCCGGACGCCTTCCTCATCACCCGCTCGCCCAATCCCCACCTGGGCTTCGGAGGCGGCGGCCCGCACTTCTGCCTGGGGGCGCACCTGGCCCGGGTGGAGATGAAGGCGCTCTTCCGCGAGCTGCTGACCCGGCCGGTGGGCCTGCGCGCGGTGGGCCTGCCGGATCTGGCCGGCTCGAACTTCGACAACCGGGTCCGCTCGCTCAGGTTCGCCTTCGAGCGGCCCTGAGGCGGAGCCCGCCGCCGCGGGGACCGGCCACCGGGCGGGCTGGGAGCCCGGCGGCCGGAGCGGGGGGTGCGGCCGGGGCGCGGCGGCGGGCGGTGCGGGCCGCGCGCGGGCGCCGGACCGGCCCCGGGGCGCTACTTCTGCAGGCGCCGCACGGAGAGCACGCAGTGGGCGCTGCCGGTGAGCACCGACTCGTCGCCCGCGAACGCCTGGAGGGTCGCCGCGTCGACCGGGCGGCCCGGGACGGCCTCGGGCCAGGCGCGCGTGGCGAACAGGAAGTACGCCTGCCCGCTCTCGTCCGCGGCGGCCACCCACTCGTCGGGGGCGGTGCACTGGGCGTTCATGCCCGGCAGGGTGAGCGCGATCTGGTTGCCCTCCAGCAGGATCTGCACGGGGAAGGCGGCGGGGTTGCGGGTGCCGTCCATGACGACGTCACCGATGGGCAGGCCGATCTCCTCCAGCAGCCCGCGTGCCGCAGCCTCCCCGGCCTCCCGGCCCTGCGGGCCGTCGCCGAGGGTGTAGGCGAGGAGGTAGGGGATGTCGTGCGCCTCGGAGGGGTCGCCGATCCACGCGAGCACCGAAAGGGTGCCGAGCTGGGACCGGTCGATTTCGGCTTGAGTAGAAGTCATGCGCCGCACCCTAGTGGTCCCGCGCCCGGCCCTTTCACGGCCTTTCACCCGGGCGGGCTAGACGGCCCAGAATCCCTCTCCGGAATTCGGCCGGATGTTCGTGTCCTGGTACTGGATCCGCCGAATGGCAGCGTTTTCCGGGATTTCGAACACCACCCATCCCTCGGCCCGCTCACCGACCTCCAGGGAATCGAAGACGACGGTTTTGCCGGTGGTCAGCTCACCCGTCCGCACCACCGGGTGGCGCCGCCCCGCGCTGTCGTGCGCCCACATGCGTCCGAGCGCCCCGTACGAGGCACCCCCCACGTTGACGAAGGACATCGAGGCGGCCACCCAGCGCTTCCCGGCGGGCGGCGCGAAGTTCCGGTCGGCGCTGATCGCGGGGTCGACGTACGCCCCCAGCTCCACCTGGAGATGCCGCCCGACCTGGGAACCGCGCACCCGTACGGAGTCACCCACACGGGCCTCCTTCCCGGCGGGCCGTACGGGGACGCCCCCGCCCCCCGGGACCCCGTCGTCCACGGGGACGGCGGGCACCGCGGCGGGGGCGAGCGCGGCGCCCTCGGGGGCGCTCTGGCAGGCCGTGGCACCGAACAGCAGGAAGGGCAGGAGGGCGGCGGCGAGGACGGGGGCGGCGGACTGGCGCATGCGGGATCCCTTCAGGGACGTGATTCCGGCCAGTCTCACGCCCCCGGGCGGGCAATGCCGCACAACGACACGAGCACACGGAGCGCATCCGCACGCCCGGCTGCCAGCACAATGCGTTCCGGCGGAATCCCGCCGCCCCGGAACACCCCCGGAACAATCCCGGAACACCCTGGAGGAAAAATGCCCGTCCCCGCCCGCCGTATGGCCCTGGCCGCCTTCTCCGCGCTCGCCGCCACGGCCCTTTTCACCGCCCCGGCCGGCGCCACCGTATTCCAGCAGGGCATTTCCGTGGACGACGAGGCCCGTATCACCGAGGACGGCGGCGTCATCCTTTCCGGTACCTACCACTGCGAGCAGGCGTCACCCGAGGGGGCGATGCAGGTGAAGGCGAGCGTCGAGCAGGACGGCGGCCGGCTCGGCATCGGCGCGGAGCGCATCGTCTGCGACGGCACGGAGCGCCGCTGGGTCGCCCACGCGCCCGGCGAGTACGCGCACGTCCGCGAGGGCCGGGCGAAGGTCACCGCCGAGCTCCAGGAGGTCCGCCTCAAGGGCTTCTTCCCCCGGTCGGTCGACACTGTGGCCCTGGACGCGAAGGACGTCACCTTCCGCCGCTGAGCGGCGCCGGACCCCGAGGCGCCCGATCCCTGCCGTCCGGCAGCCGGGCGTCAGCGGCCCCGGGCCCCAGCGGCGCCCGGGCGTCAGCGGCCCCGGGCGTCAGCGGCACTCGGGCGCGGCGCCCGTCATCGACATGAACTCCACCGACCGGCACGCGGCATCCGCGTGCGGGCGCCCCGAGGTCCAGTCCAGCACCCTCGGCACCCCGGCGGCCAGCAGCAGTACGGCGAGGACGCCGGTCACGGCGCCCCTGCTCAGCCCGCGCACAGTACGTTCCGTTCCATGGTCCGCATCATCACCCCGGCCCGGACCGCCCACAACTCGGCGTACCGGCCCGGTCACCCGGCGTCCGCACGCTCACTCCGCCTCGCCGGGGACGCCCCCGACGGCGAACTCGCACCACACCGCCTTGCCGTCGCCCCGGGACTCCACACCCCACTGCGTGGCCAGCGCGTCCACGAGCAGCAGCCCGCGGCCGGTCGTCGCCGCCTCCCCCGGGCTGCGCCGCCGCGGCCAGACGCTGGAGCGGTCCTTGACCCACAGCCGGATCCGCCGCACCGGCTCCGGCAGCACCTCCATGGTCAGCACCGCCCCGCCGTCGGTGTGCAGCAGGGCGTTGACCAGCAGCTCCCCCGCGGCCAGCTCCACGTCGTCGGCCAGCTCGGGCACACCCCAGTCGCGCAGCGCCTGGCGCAGGGCGTAGCGGGCCTCGGACAGCCCCTCCGGGTCCGCCTGGTGGATGTACTGGTGGATGCGCGGGGCCCGGTGGGTGCCCGGGTCGGGTGCCCGGCGCAGCACCAGCAGGGCCACGTCGTCCCCGGAGCCCCAGCGCTCCCACAGCCGGTCGGAGAGGTGGTCGGCCAGCGCGCCCGCGTCCTGGGGGCCGCTGCGCACGGCCTGGGCGAGGGCCTCCATGCCCGCGGTGATGGTGGTGCCGGGCTCCTCCACCAGGCCGTCCGTGCACAGCACCAGAGTCTCGCCGGGGACCAGGTCGAGCTGGGTCTCGGGGAACTCCTCCTGCGCGAAGGCCGAGGCCACCCCCAGCGGCAGGCCGCCGCGCACATTGGGCCAGCCCGTTCGGCCGTCCGTGTGGCGGATCAGCGGGCCGAGGTGGCCCGCGCGGACCGCCCGTACGCCGCCGGTCTCCAGGTCGACCTGCGCGTACAGGCAGGTCGCGAAGCGCTCGGTGTCCAGCTCGGCGAGGAAGCGGGAGGCCCGCGCGAGCACGGTGGAGGGCGGGTGCCCCTCCCCCGCGTACGCCCGCAGCGCGATCCGCAGCTGGCCCATGATGGCGGCGGCGTGCGTGTCGTGGCCCTGGACGTCGCCCACGACGAGCCCGACGCGGTTGCGGGGCAGCGCGATGACGTCGTACCAGTCCCCGCCGACCTCCCGCCCGCTCCAGGCGGCGTGGTAGCGGACGGCGATCTCCCCGCCGCTGATCTCCGGGATCCGGCGCGGCAGCATGGCGGCCTGGAGGCCCGTGGCGAACTCCCGCTCCTGGTCGAAGAGGAGCGCCCGCTGGAGGGACTGGGCGACGATGCCGGCGAGGCCGAGGCAGAGGTTGCGCTCCTCGGGGCTGAACTCGCTGCGCCGCCGGTAGAAGAGCACCAGGCCGCCGATCGCCTTGGCCTGCGCGATCAGCGGCAGGTAGGCGGCGGCGTCGAAGCGGATGCGGTGCAGATAGTCCGTGAGCAGCGGGAACTCGCCGCCGAGTTCGGCGAGGGAGGTGACAAAACGTGCCTGCCGGGTGAGGACCGCCTGCGACAGCGGCAGCGAGCCGTCCAGCCGGGTGAAGCGGCGCTCGCTGAGGATCTCCAGCGACTCCCCGCTCAACGCGATGATCTTGATGGTGCCGCCCTCGACCAGCCCCAGCGCCAGCCCGTCGGCCCCCAGCCGCTCCAGCGCGCCCACCCCGGTCAGCGCCGCCGTGACATCGTCCACCGTGACCGCCCGCGACAGGGCCTCGGTGGTCCGCTGCACGATCGTCGTCTGCTGGGCGCGGGCCGCCTCCAGCTTGCGCAGCAGCGTGGCGTGGGCCAGCTCGGCCGCCGCGTCCCGGACGATGCCCGCGATCCGGTCCGGCTCCCCGCCGCCGCCGCGCAGCACCCGGCCGGAGGTGTGCGTCCACTGGTCGCGGCCGTCGCGCCGGTGCACCGTGAAGTAGGCCCCGTAGGTGTCCCCGCCCTCCTCCAGGACCCCGGTGATCGTCTCGCGCAGCCGCGCGGCGTCCTCCGGTCTGACCCGTACGGCGACCCCGTCGGCCGTGCCGTCGAAGGCGGCGGGCTCCACGTCGAAGAGGGTCATCGCGGCCGTGTCCATCGTGATGGTCCCCGAGTGCAGGTCCCACTCGAAGCTGCCCATGCCGTTCAGCGCGAGCCGGTCCCCGGGGTCGGTCACGGGCGGCCGCCCGCCCGCCCCCGGCCCGTCGCGCTCCGCCGCCGCCATCCGCCCGGCCCCTAGCGGCCGGGCCAGTACGGCTGGGAGATCAGCCGCTCCCACTCCTCGTCGGGATGCCCCGGCAGGGTGCGGCCGGCGGCGCGCCAGCGCGCGACGACGGAGAGGTAGATCGTGGCCGGGTCGGGGGGCTGCGGCGGGGCGTACGGGCCGCCGTACGGGCCCGCGTACGGGCTCCCGTACTGGCTCCCGTACTGCTGCCCCGCGTACTGCCCCGACCAGGGTTCACGCTCGTACCCGGCGGGCCCGGGCGGGGCGGGCTGCTCCGCACGGCTGGCGGGAATGCGCACCCAGCCGCGGCCCTGTGCTCGCTCGGCGCTCATCACGGACCCCTCTCACCGCGGCTCTCACCGCGGGTACGTCGTCGGATGCCCCGGGCTCACCCCCGGAGGCCGCCCGGAGGAGGCAGCCCGGCCGGACCGGGCGGCACCGGGGGAGCCCGGCCGCGGACCCCGGGCGCCGAGGCGCTTGCGGACTCCTCTCACCAGTCTCCCCGCCGTGAAGCCCGCACCGTGTACGAATCGCATGGAAGGGCCGAATGAGGGAGCCGCCAGCAGCCCCGCGAAGAACAGGCCGGGCCACGAGGACTCGAAGCCGGGGCCCAGCTCCGGCGCCCTGCCCCGGCCCACCCTCGCCAGCGCCGCGCGCAGCCCCGCGTCCAGCAGTTCCAGCCGGGCCAGGTCCGGGGCGAAGCCGGTGGCGGCGATGACGTGCGCGAAGTCCAGGGCCACCGGGGACCCGTCCGGCGCGGTCAGCGTCAGCCGGGTCCGGTCCCCGGCCGGCTCGGCCCGGCGCAGCTCGTGCCCGAGCAGCGCGGGCACCCGCTGCTCGAAGCGGTCCCGCAGCCACCAGGCGCCCGCGGGGCCCAGCGCGGTCGCCGCGATCCGCTCGCGGCGCTGCGCGGGCAGCCGGCGCACCGCCCAGGGCAGCTCCGACCACACCCAGCTGCGCCAGCCCGTGCCGAGGCCGCTGTGCGGATCGCGCAGCGCGCGCAGCGGGGGCCGCTCCAGGGGCTGCGGGACGGTGTTCCAGTTCAGCCGGGGGCGGCGGGCCACCAGGCAGGGCCGCGCCCCCCGCTCGGCCAGCAGGGCGGCGGTCTCCAGGGCCGCCTGGCCCGCCCCGAGCACCGCCACGTCCTGGCCCGCGAACCGGGCCAGGTCGCGGTGGCCGCTGCTGTGCGAGTAGTGCCCGGCGGGCAGCTCGCGCAGGGCCCCGGGGTGCTGGACGAAGGGCATCACCCCGACCGCGAGGGCCACCGTACGGGTGAGCAGGTCCGGGCCCTCGGCGGTGCGGATCCGGAAGCCCTCCCCCTGCGGGGTCACCTCCGTGACGGTCACCTCCTCCACCTCCGGCGCGGCCTCCCGGGCGAACCACATCCCGTACGCGCTGAACGTGCCGATCGGCAGCGGAGTGCCGTGCTCCGCTGCCGTGCCGCGGGTCGCGCAGTACGCGGCCAGCGTGTGCCGCCCGTCCGGCGCGGACAGGTTGGAGGACCACGGCTCCGACTTGAGGTACATGCCCTCGGGCATATGGTCCCGCCACGAGGCCATGGGCCGCCCCAGCAGCCGTACGCCGAGCCCCGCGCCCGCCGCGTGCGCCGCGATGGACAGCCCGTACGGGCCCGCGCCGATCACCACCAGGTCCTCGATCCGCGTCACCGCCGCTCCTTCCGCTCCTTGGTCACCGCACCGGACTCCGTCACCGCGTCACCAGCTCGTCGGGCTCGGCCGGAGCCTCCGGCGGCGCCGGCCGCGAGGCCGTCCCGGCGGCCGTGTCCTGCTCCCGGCTCCGCTGCCGGGGCGCGCGGACGACCGCCCGCGCCGTACGCCGTCCCTGCGCCGGGACGCCGCGCAGGACCCGGACCCCCTTGTCCGCGCCCCGCCCGAGGAAGGCGGCGAGCATGGCCACGAAGGGCCGCGGGTCGTCGGCGGCGAACCAGGCCGTCTCGACGCGGCTCCGGTCGGCGGGGGGCGCGGGGGCGGCCGCGGGGGCCGCGGGCGTGGCCGGGGCAGGAGCCGGGCGGCTGCGGGGCGGGAGGGAGCGGCCGCGTACCGCCGCCAGCAGGGCGTAGTTCTCCGCGACGAAGACCCGGCCCGGTCCGCCCGAGGGCCGCGGGACCCGCTGCCCCGTCAGGTCCAGGTACATCGCCTGGACCACGTCCAGCCCGGCCGTGTCCGCGAACAGCCGGAACTGCGCCCCCGGGCGCGGGTTGAAGTCGACCAGCCGGAAGACCCCCCGCTCGTCCCGGCGGAAGTCCAGGTCCAGGATCCCCTGGTAGCCCAGCCGTTCGGCCAGCCGCAGCGCCGCCTCCTCCACCGCCGGGTCCGGCAGCCAGCGCCCGACCGCCGTCAGCCCCGTCCGCACCGGCCAGGACAGCTCCTTGCGGCCCGATCCCGCGAGCAGCGGCCGCCCGCCGCGCGCGAAGGCGCCGTGGAAGAACCAGTCGGTGTCCGGGCCCGCCGGCAGGAACCGCTGGAGCAGCAGGCGGCTGCCCGCCTCCGCGGAGCGCTCGTACAGCCGGCGTGCCTCGGCGGGGGTCCGTACCAGCGTCGTACTGCGCAGCCCCGCCCCGGCGGGCAGCAGCCACGGACGGCTCCACTTGGCGATCACGGGCGGCCCCAGCCGCCAGGCCGCCTCCGCCGCCTCCGCCCCGCCGGCCGGGACCACGGTCTCGGGGTGCGGGACGTCCCAGCGCTCGCACAGGGCCGCCAGTTCGGCCTTGTCGGCCACCCGGGCCGGCAGGTTGTCCGGCTGGTGCGGGATCCGGAACCGCTCGCGGAGCACGGGCGCCACCCGGGACACGGCGATGGCGCTCAGGTCGTCCATCGCGATGAGCACGGCCGGGCGCCCGATCCGCTCGGACACCCCGGTCAGGCACTCCAGCAGCGCCTCCGGCGCCTCCGGGTCCAGCCCGCCGGCCGGCCCGGAGTGCACGGCGCGCAGATAGCGCGAACGCCCCATGGGACCTCCCCCGGCCTCGACGACGGCGTGGACCTCCACGCCCTTGCGGCCAAGGGATCTGACGGCGCCGAGGGTTCCGTGGTGGAACGGATTGCGGTCGAGTCTGAGCACAACGGCGGGCACATGGTTGGCGAACGCGTGCATGGCAACGGTGTCTTTCACCTAGTCGGACCAAGCGGGGGTGGTGTGCAACTGCTAATGGCCTAGGCGGACCTTCCCGGACAGGCCGTTCGTCAGATGTGATGCCTAACGTCTCTGGCAAGCACACCGCTTCGGGAAAGCTCGGGAGACGCCATGTCCAGACCACGCCGCCGACTGGCGGGCACCTGCGTCGGTACGGTCACGGCCGGCCTGCTGGCCACCGGCGCCGCCCTCGCGGCGCCCGGCGAGAACGGGCCGCGGAGGACCGACATCGCCATGGGCGCCTATCTCGACTACGGGCCGAACGGTGTGGCCCGCATCGCCCAGCTGTCGCGCTGGCTGGGCGGCAAGGAGATCCGCGTCGGGCACACCTATCTCCCGGGCGACCAGTGGGCGGGCATCGAGGGCCGGGTGTCCTTCCTGGAGGACTGGGCCCGGTGGCGCCGGGCGCAGGACGACCGGATGTTCGTCCTCAACGTGCCCATGCAGGCGCGCAACGAGGAGCGGGTCCCCGACCGCGAGGTGGCCCGGCTGATCCGGTCCGGCGCGGCGGGCCAGTTCGACCAGCACTTCCGCAGGCTGGCCGAACGGCTGGTGGCGCTGGGCATGCCGGACACGGTGATCGTGCTCGGCTGGGAGATGAACGGCATCACCTACACCCACCGCTGCGGGCCGGACCCGGAGAACTGGAAGGCGTACTGGAGGCGCGTCGTCACGGCGATGCGGTCGGTGCCCGGCCAGGAGTTCAAGTTCGACTTCGCCCCGAACCGGGGGACGGACGCGATCGGCTGGACGAAGTGCTACCCGGGCGACGATGTCGTCGACATCATCGGCATGGACTCCTACGACCAGGGGCCCGGTCAGGACTTCGACGACCAGATCACCCAGCCGTACGGGCTCCAGCAGCATGTCGACTTCGCGAAGGAACACGGCAAAGCGATCTCGTACCCGGAGTGGGGGCTGTTCCGGCGCGGGGACAACGCGGAGTACGTGCGGCGGATGCTCCAGTGGATCGAGCGGCACCGGCCGCTCTACCACACCATCACCGACTACTGCCCGCACGGCGTCTGGCAGTGCAAGCAGAACCCGACCTCGTCGAAGGTCTTCCGCACGGCCCTGACCCCGGTGGCCCCGACCCCGGTCCCGACGCCGGTCGTCCCGACGCCCGTGGTCCCGACCCCGGTGGTCCCCACGCCGGTGATCCCGACCCCGGTCGTCCCGACCCCGCAGATCCCCACTCCGCAGGTCCCGACTCCGCAGGTCCCGACACCCCAGGTGCCGACCCCGCAGATCCCGACCCCGCAGGTGCCCACGCCTCAGGTGCCGACCCCGCAGGTCCCGACGCCCCAGGTGCCGACGCCCCAGGTGCCCTCCCCCGTCCCGACCCCCGTGGCGCCCAAGCCCTCCCCGGTCGCCCCCAGCCCGGTCGCGCCCAGCCCGAAGCCCTCGGTGTCCGTACCGGTGCCGGTCACCCCGACCCCGGTCGCGCCCCGGCCCACGCCCAAGCCCACACCGACCCCCACCCCGCCGCCCCCGGTGAACAGCAAGGAGTGGTGCGTGCCGCTCAACTTCGGCGAGTGGCTCTCCAAGCTCGTCGGCAAGCAGTCGGTCTGCGTCAAGCTGAACTGGCCCTTCTAGGCGAAGACGCGTCATCGCACCCGCAGTTCGTTGAGCCGCGACCGCCAGTCCCTGGCGGCCGGCAGCGCCTCCCGCAAGGCGTCCACCGCCCGCTCGCGCCCCGAGAGCTGCGACTCGTGCAGCCGCAGCAGGGGCGCGAGCGCGTGTGTGGCCAGCAGCAGCCGCTGGTTGACGACCGTCCGGGGCCGCCAGTGGTTCTTGTACGGTTCGCTGCCCCGCAGGAAGCTCACCACCGGGCGGCCGTCCGCGAGCGCCCGCCCGGCCTCGTAGCGCAGCAGCAGCGTCGCCACGTCCACCTTCCGTGCCCGCAGGTCCGGGTCGGCCCCGTACAGGTAGCCGCCGCTCAGCCCCGCCGACAGCAGCGTGACGTTGGCCGCGACCACCTTCCCGTCGAGCCGGAACTCGGTCAGCCGGCCCTCGCCCGCCCGCACCATCCGCCGGGTGGCGCGGGTGAGGTGTTCGGCGAAGCGGGGTCTCAGGTGCTCGGGGGTCACCCCGCGCCCGCGCCACTGCTTCTCGTGCAGCCGCAGCAGCGTCCGTACCGCGCGCGGCACCTCCTGCTCGGTGACCTCGTGCTCCTCGATGCCGGCCGCGTCGGTCTTGCGCAGCTTGGCCCGCACCCGCTGGGCGCCGGAGGCCGGCATCCGCTTGACCAGCTCGTCGAAGGGCAGCGTCGGCAGCTCCATGCAGGTGGAGTCGGTGAGCCGGCGGCCGATGCCCGGCCACTGCCGGTACAGCTCCTCGGCCACCGCCCCCGGACGCACCTCCCGCAGGTCGACGACCGCCCCGCGGGCCGCCCGGTGCAGCCCGCGGGCCAGCGCCGGGACGACCTGGCCGGCGTGCTCCGCGGCGGCGAGCACGTCGAAGTAGTCGGTGATCGGGCCGCCCAGCGGCACCAGCAGCGGCATCGGCCGGTGGACGAGCATCAGCGGGGCCGCGCCCACCAGTTCACCGCCGCGCCGGACGAGGACGATCCGCAGCCGGCCCTCCTTGCCGTACGAGAGCCACCAGGAGTGCAGCCAGGCGTGGGTCTGGAAGGGGGTGGCCGAGGGGCAGGCCCGGACGAGCCGGTTCCACGCCTCCTCCAGGGTGGCGAACTGCCGGGGATCGCGGCACAGCGTCACCGACAGGGCCCCCGCGGAGCCCGTCCTCATCGCACGGACTCCTTCTCCTTGGCCTCCGCGTGCTCACCCTGCGCGGGGAGGCTCGCGTACTCCTCCACCACCGGCTCGGGCCGGGGCGCCGCCACCGGGCCCGCCTCCGTCTCCTCCGGGCGGCGCGCGCGGCCGGGCCGGGCCAGCAGCCACAGCCCGCCCAGCAGGCCGCCCGCGCAGGTCCCGACGGCTCCGCTGATGGCCGCGGAGGGGGAGGCCGGGTCGGTGGGGGCCACGGCCTGGTTGAACAGGAGCAGCTGGACGCCGGTGTTCTTGGCGGCCTGGTTGCTGCTCAGGGAGAGGGCGTCGGCGACGGCGTTCGCGATGTCCGCGGCCTCGGCCGGGCTGGTGGAGGTGCCGGTGACCGCGATCATCGGGGACTCGGGCGAGGTCTCGGCCCGCACCTGGGTCCGCAGCTCCCGGGCGGTGACGCCCGCGCGCGGCTGGGCGTAGGCGAGGGTGGAACTGCTGGTGGCGATCCGGGCGTACGCCTGCGCGAAGCCGAGGGCGGTGGCGGGCTCGGTGGTGTCGTCGGGCACGGCGACGACATAGCTGGTGGCGGCGTACTCGGGCGCCTTGAGCACCCCGTACGCACCACCCGCGGCGAGACCGAGCAGGGCGCAGGCGGGCAGCGGCCACCAGGCGGGGACCGGGCGGCGGCGCGCCTTCCGCTCGGAGCGGTGGTCAGGCTTCTTCCCGGGCTGCTGCTGGGCGGACTGCTTCCCGGACGCCTTCCCGGACGTCTTCCCGGACTTCGTCTGGTCGGAGGTATCGGCCATGAACCTGCTCGCTTCCTTGGGTGAAGGGGGTTTCCCGGGTCCCGCCGGGACGGCTTGCGGTGGTACGGACGAATCAGCCGACGCCACTCGGCTCCCCCGCGCGGACCGGGCCCGCCAGGGCCAGGGCGTAGACGTCCAGGAGCTGGCGGGCGCTGCTGGCGATGTCGTAGTGGCGGACCACCGGGGGCGGGGGGAGCCGGCGGGCGCCCGCCTCCATGTGGCCGCGCAGGGCCGCGACCAGTTCCTCCGTGCCGGTGCCGATGCGGCGGGCTCCGGGGGCCTGCGCCGCGGGCAGGTCGTCGATGGCCGGGCAGGTCACGTGGAGCACCGGCAGCCCCGCCGCCAGCGCCTCCACCACCGCGAGCCCGAACGCCTCCTCCCGCGAGGGCGAGACGAAGACGTCCATGGCGGCCAGCAGAGCCGGGATCCCGGGCGTCCGGCCGTCCGCGCTGTCGCCCAGCGGATCCCGCTCCCCCAGCAGGTGGATCCGGCTCTGCGCGCCGAGCTCGGCAGCCAGCCGGCGCAGCCCCGCCCGCTCCGGCCCGTCCCCGGCCAGCAGCAGATGCGCGCCCGGCAGGGCGGCCACGGCCCGTACGAGCACGTCGAAGCGCTTGCCCGGCACCAGCCGCCCGACCCCGCCGACCACGAAGGCCCGCTCGGGCAGCCCGGTCCGGGCGCGGGTGGCCCTCCGTACGCCCTCGTCGAAGCGGAACCGGGCCGCCTCGATGCCGTTCGGGACGACATGGACCCGCGCGGCCGGCACCCCCCACCCCTCCAGCCGGGCGGCGACGGTGCCGGAGACGGCGACCGTGGCCGCGCCCAGCCGCTCGCTGGCCAGGTACAGGGCCCGGACCCCGCCCGAGAGGGGACGGCCCTCGATCTCGCCCTCCCCGAGGGAGTGCTCGGTGGCCACGGTGGCCCGCGCGCCGGCCAGCCGGGCGGCGAGGCGCCCGTACACGCAGGCCCGGTACAGGTGGGTGTGCACGAGGTCGTAGCGGCCGCGGCGGATGAACCGGACCAGCCGCGGCAGGGCGCCCAGGTCGCGGTTGCCGCTCATCCCGAGGTGCACCACCCGCACCCCGTCGGCGCGCAGGCCCTCGGCCACCGGGCCGGGGTTGGTCAGCGTGAGCACGTCGCAGCGCATCGGCATGTGCCGGAGCAGCAGCCGCAGTTGCTGCTCGGCGCCGCCGACCCCGAGGCCGGTGATGACGTGCAGGGCCTTGACCGACTCCATCGGCTTCACAGGTGCACCGCCCCGCGCAGGGCGCGCACCCGGTGACGCAGCCGCTTGGCCCGCAGCCGCGCGCTCCCGTCGGCCTGGCTGACGTGCGTACGGGGCAGGGCGTACGGGCCCGTGAGCCGTCCGGGGTCGATGGCGCAGGCGTAGCCGTAGCCGGCGGCCCGCGCGGCGGCGACGACGCGGGCGTCGAGGTGGCCGTACGGGTAGCAGAAGCCCTCGGGCAGGGACCCGGTCAGCTCGCGCAACAGGTCCCGGCTGCCGCGCAGTTCCTGGTGCAGGACGTCGTCGGGGGCGGCGGTGAGGTCCTGGTGGAGCAGCCCGTGCGAGCCGATCTCCTGCCCGGAGGCGACGACTTCGCGGATGCCCTCGGCGGTGAGCAGGGACTTGCGCGGGCCCAGCGGGTCCCACACGTTGTCCACGCCGAGCCGGCCGGGCAGCACGAAGAGGGTGGCGGTGCAGCCGTGCCGCAGCAGCTGCGGCACGGCGTGGGTGAGGAAGTCGGCGTAGCCGTCGTCGAAGGTGAGCCCGACCAGCCCGGCGTCCCGCCCGGCCGCGCGGGCCCGCAGCAGCTCGCCCACGGAGACCCCGCGCAGCCCGCGCGCGTGCAGCCAGCGCAGCTGCTCGGCCAGGGTGCGGGGGGTGACGGTGATCCCGTACGGGTCCTCCGCGGGATCGGTGAAATCGGCGACCGAGTGGTACATCAGCACCCACGGCGGGGCGCTCCGGCGGGCGGGGACCACCGCGGCGGCGGGGGCCGTGTCGGTGTCAGCGGGCATTGCGGAACCTCTGGGTGAACTGGGAGATCTGACCGGGCAGGGCGGTGACTTCGAGGGCGCGTATGGCCGTACCGGTGGCGCCGAACATGGCCGGGACCAGCAGGCAGCCGAGGGCGGCGCTGAGCAGCGGGTCGGGGATCATGGGCCCGGCGATCCAGCCGGTGGCGCACGCGGCGGCGGCGGCCACCGCGAGCCGGCCGATGCTGACGGCGACCTGGCGGACCTGGAGGGCGATGATGCGCCGGCCGAGCCCGGTGAGCAGCAGGACGGCGGTGGTGGTGATCCCGGCGGCGTTGGCCGCGGCGATGCCCCAGGTGCCCCACCAGCCGACGGCGAGGGCTCCGGCCAGGATGTTCACGAGCAGTCCGGCACTCATCGCGAGCGCCGGGAACCAGGTGGGCCGGGCGGTCGAGAAGAAGGGCCGGGACAGTGCCCCGACGAGGCAGTGGCCGAGCAGTCCGAGGGCGTAGACCCGCATGACGGAGGCGGTGGCGAGGGTGTCCCCGTGGCTGAACGCACCGCGTTCGAAGAGGACCTGGATGATCTGCGGCGCGTAGCCGATGACGAGGGCGGTGCCCATGAGGACCGCGAGCGAGGCGAGCGCGAGGTCCTGCTCCACCCGGCGGCGGGCCTTCTCCCGCTCGCCGGCGGCCATGGCCTGCGCGACGACGGGGAAGGTGACGGTGCAGATCATCAGGGAGAGCACCATCGGCATCTGGGCGACTTTTTGGGCGTAGTTGAGGTGGGAGATCGCCCCCGGGGGGAGGGAGGCGGCGAGGAAGCGCTCGACGAGCACCTGCGACTGCCGGAAGACGGCGAAGAGGATGACGGGGGCGATCACCCCGAAGGCGATGAGGGTGGGCCGGTCCCGCTCGCGCCGGCTGCGCGGGGCGGCGGCCCGCCGGGCGCGGAGCGGGCCGAGGCCCACGTGCCGCACGAAGGCGGGCAGTTGTACGAGGGCCATCAGCAGCCCGCCGACGGCGACACCGGCGGCGGCGGCCCGGACGCCCCACAGGGTGTGCAGGGCGACCATGGTGGCGATGATGCCGGTGTTGTAGGCGACGTAGATCGCGGCGGGCGGCAGGAAGGAGCGGTGCGCGCGCAGGGCAGCGCTGAAGTATCCGGCGACGCCGAAGGAGAGCACGGTCAGGGCGGTCAGCCGGGTGCAGTCCACGGCCAGCGCGGGATCGGGCAGTCCGGGCGCGAGCACGGCGACGACGGCGGGCGCGGCCGCGACGAGCAGGGCGGCCACGGCGGCGAGGAAGAGCACGAGCCGCGGCAGGGTCGCCCCCACCAGCAGCCGTACGGGGTCCTGGGCGCGGGCCTCCCGGCGGCTGAGCCCGGACCGGTCGGCGGCCCGGCGGGCCAGGGCGTGGCTGAACGCGGGCACCATCAGCAGGGCCATGGCGTCCTCGATGAGCAGCGTCGAGGCCATCTCGGGCACGGTCCACGCGATCAGGAAGGCGTCGCTGGCGTGCCCGGCTCCGAAGAGGTGCGCGATGGTCTGGTCGCGCACCAGCCCGAACACGGCCCCGGCGGCGGTCAGCCCGGCGGTGACGGCGGCGGCCTTGGCGAGGAACCGCCCGAGGGGGGCACCGCCGGAGCCGCCGGTACGCCCCTTCCGCGGGGCGGCTCCGGCGGCGGGGGGATGCTCGGCGGCCGCTGCCCCGGCGCTCTCGCCGGTGCGGCACGCGGGTCCGTCCACGGCACTGCTCCCCCCGGAGGTGATGGTTCGCCGGGCGGGCGCCCGCCCGGCGGCGGCCGGTCCCGCGACCGCGGTGGCGCGCCCTCCGGGGGTAACGCGCCCGGGGCCCTCGCCGACACGGCGTGCGCGGGAGGCGGCCGCGCCCACGAGGGCCGCGCCGGAGGCGCCCGCCTCGGCGGCGGGGCGGGCGGGGGCCTCGGGCGTGCCGGTGCCGGGGCCCGGCCGGGTCCGCTCCCCGGCGGTGCGGGGCGGGACGTGGAGGGTGCGGGTCCCGGTGGCGGTGCCCGGGTAGCCGGCGGAGCCGGAGGCGGCCGGGACACGGGCGGGGCCCGCCCCGGCCGGAAGGCCGGAGGCGGGCCGCCAGGGCGTGGGATCCGTCACCGGCCGCTCGAAGCGTCGGCGTCGGCGGCGGCCGGGAGCGCCCACCAGGCCGCCAGGCCGACGATCACCCCGGTGAGCACGGTGGACGGCCCGCCGATGTCGGCGTAGAGGAAGTCGGTGAGCTGCCACACGAGGAGCCCGACGGCGATCAGCCCGCAGTCCTTGGCGGCGATGCCCGGGCCCCTGCCCGCCGCCTCGGAAGGCCCCGTGCCCGTCAGCGCCCCCGGCCGCGCCAGGAGCCGCCGCAGTCCGGCGGCCAGCAGGACCGCCCAGCCGCCCGCCAGCGCGGTCAGTCCGATCAGCCCCTGCTCGCTCAGGACCAGCAGGTACATGTTGTGCGGGGACAACAGCGGCTGGCGGATGTAGCCCTGGCCCGCGCCGGCGGTGTCGCTGCCGGAGGACAGCCCCAGCGAGGAGTGGCCGTCGCGGTGGGCCGGGAAGCCCTTGAGGCCGACCCCGACGGCCGGCCGCTCGCGCCACATCGACTCGGCGGCGGCCCACATCGTGTAGCGGTCGGTCACCGACTGGTCGGGGGCGCTGGAGACCTGGGTGATGGAGGCGAGCCGTTCGCCGACCATCTCGGAGCCGACGCCCAGCCCGCCCACCAGGACCACCCCGGCGGCGGCCAGCGCCGCCAGCACCGTGAGGGCCCGCCGGATCCCGGCCAGCACCATCACCAGCAGCGCCGCGCCGAAGGTGGCGATCCAGGCACCCCGGCTGAACGACAGCACCAGCGGCAGGACCAGCAGCAGGGCGCAGATCCCGGCGGTCCGCCGGACGCGCCGGGAGAGCCCGGGGGCCAGCGCGGCGGCGGTGGCGACGATCAGCCCGTACGCGACGACGGTGGCCATGCCCATGACGTCGCCGGGGCCGAAGGTGCCGACGGCGCGGACGTCCTCGCCCTGGTACGAGGCCCCGGTGTGGGTCGCGTACTGCACCACCCCGATCCCGCCCTGGACGAGGGCCAGCACCACGAAGCACCCGGCGGCCAGCCGGAACTCCCGGGCGTCGCGCACCAGCAGCACCACCGCGGCCGGGACCAGCACGAACACCTGGAGGTAGCGCACGAAGCCGGGCAGCGCCGCGTACGGGTCCCCGGCGGTGACGGTGGCGACGGCCAGGCCCACGGCGGGCGTCCCGAGCACCAGCACCCCGAGCGGGCTCAGCCGGCGCACCTCGCCGCGCAGCGCCCGTACCGCGCAGACCAGCACCAGCAGCAGCGAGGCGGCGTCGGCGGGGCCGACCTTCCCGGAGGCGGTCGCGTCGCCCGCCGGGAGGGGGGCGAGCAGGAACAGCACGGTCGCGGCGAGCGGCAGCAGCGGCCAGTGGCGGCGCAGCGCGCCCGGCAGGTCCGGCCGGTGCCACGCGCCGGGGAGGGCGAGGCTCATCAGCTGCCTCCCAGCCGGAAGCGGAAGAAGGAGGAGGCGGTGCGGGCGAGGATCCACAGGTCCTGCCAGAGCGACCAGGTGTCGATGTAGTGGTTGTCGAAGCGGGCCCGGTCCTCGATGGAGGTGTCCCCGCGCAGTCCGTTGACCTGGGCGAGGCCGGTGATGCCGACGGGCATCCGGTGGCGGGCCTCGTAGCCGGGGTGGACGGTGGAGAACTTGGCGACGAAGAAGGGCCGTTCGGGACGCGGCCCGACCAGGCTCATGTCCCCCCGTACGACGTTCCACAGCTGCGGCAGCTCGTCCAGGGAGGACTTGCGCAGGAAGGAACCGACGGGGCTCATCCGGCGGTCTCCGGCGACGGTCCAGCGGGTGGCGGACTCGTGCGCGTCGGCGCGCAGCGTACGGAATTTCAGCAGGGTGAAGGGGCGCCCGTACAGCCCGACCCGCTCCTGCCGGAAGATCACCCCCGGCCCGTCCCCGAGCCGTACGGCCAGCGCGCACAGCCCCATCACGGGCGCGGCGGCGAGCAGTGCCAGCAGGGCGAGCGCCGAGTCGATCACGCGCTTGGCCGAGCGCTCCACCGGCCGGGCGGGGCGCGGGAGCAGGGGCTGGACCGCGTACCCCCACAGGTGGTCGGCGGGGTTCGGGGTGCGCATGCCGGTCATCCGGGCGGTGCCGGCGGGGTCCGCGAGCCAGAGCCGGCAGCCGTGGTCGTGGAAGAGCCGTACCAGGGAGGCGGTGCGCTCGTCGGCCTCCGGCGGGCGGGTGAAGACGGCGTGCCGCACGGAGTTCTGGATGACCGCGCGCCGGATGTCCTCGTGGGTGGTGAGCAGCGGCAGCGCTCCGCTGTCCGCGTCGGCGGGGCCGGTGTCGGCCAGCCCGACGGGGCGCAGCCCGTACTCGGGCCGTCCGTGCAGCGCGGCGGCAACCGCGCCCGCCCCGGCGCCGGGGCCGACGACGAGGGCGGAGGCGGGCCGGCGCAGACCGGCGCGGCGGTGCAGCTGGTTGACGAGCCCGCGCCCCGCGCACACCAGTACGGCCTGCAGGCAGACGGCGGTGAGCAGCGCGCTCCAGCCCAGCGGCCGGCCGGGGTCGACGGCGGCCAGCACGGCGGCGGCCACGCACCACAGGACGGCGGACCGCCCGGCCACGGCGGGCAGTTCGAGCAGCGCGGAGGGCGCGAGCCGCGGCCGGTAGAGCCCCGCCCGCCCGTGCAGGACGGCGAGTACGAGGGGCAGCGCGGCCACGACCGGCAGGGCGCCGGGCGCGGCTGTCGCGTGGCCGGGCAGCGCGGCGGCGGTGAGTACGGTGGCCAGCGCGTCGGCGGTGAGCCACGGCAGGGCGCGGCCGCGCCGGCGCACGCGCCGGGGGCGCAGGACGGACCGGACGTGGTCGGTCCGGGGGCCGCGCGGGGGGTGGATGGCGGTCGCGGAACGGCGGGTGGCTCGGTGGGGGGCGGGGGCGAAGGCGCTGCCGCCCGGGCCCGTTCCGCCCGGCCCGGTGTGCCGGGCTGGTGCGCTGTCCATCGTCATCGGCTGTTGCGCTCCTGGTTCGAGGGCCGGGGCCTGCCCAGCAGTTCGTGGTACAGGCCGGTGACCGCGTCCGTGGTCCGCCTGACGTCGAAGTCGGTGCGGGCGTGCTGCCGGGCCTGCTCGCCCAGTCCGGCGAGGAGCCGCGGTTCGGCGAGCAGCCGTCCCAGGGCCTTGGCCAGGGCCGTCGGGTCCTCCGGCGGCACCAGGCACAGGCGTCCCTGGCCGGGCGGCAGGCTCTCCCGGGCCCCGCTGACGTCGGTGACCAGGACCGGGCGGCCGCAGGCCATGGCTTCGAGCGGGGCGAGCGCCATGCCTTCCCACCGCGACGGCAGTACAACGAGATCGGCGGCCCGAAGCCACGGTCGGATGTCGGCGGCGGCTCCGGCGAAGTGGACCCCGGGCGGGGCGGTGACGCGCAGGCGTTCGGCGTCGGGCCCGTCGCCGACGAGCACCAGCCGGGCGGCGGGCAGCCCGGCGGCGGCCTCCGGCCAGGCCCGCAGCAGGAGGTCCTGCCCCTTCTGCGGGCAGATCCGGCCCACGCAGACGGCGAGCGGGCCCTCCGCCGGGAAGTCCGCGGGCAGCGGCAGCACGGCGCGGGCCTCCGCCCGGTCCCGGCCGGGGTCCGGTCGGCCGGGGGCGAAGTGGGCGAGGTCGACCCCGTTGCGGACGACCGTCCAGTGCGCGCTGATCCCCTCGGTCTCGCCCGCGCGGCGCTCGGCCTCGCTGACGCAGAGCACCCGGTCGGCCCAACGGGCCCCGTACCGCTCCCAGCGCAGGGCGAGCGCGGCGGTGGCCCCGCCGACGGCGTCGAAGGACCAGGCGTGCGGCTGGAAGACGGTGGGCAGCGCTCCGCGCGCGGCGAGCCGGCCGGCCAGTCCGGCCTTGGCGCTGTGGGCGTGCAGCAGGTCGGGGCGCAGGTGGCGCAGCAGCCGCCGGGCGCCGAGGACTTCGGCGGGCAGCGCGGGGCCGGGGGCGCGCCCGGCCTTCCAGGTCAGGACCTCGGCCCCGGCCGTGCGGGCGGCGTCCGCGAGGGTGCCGCCGGGCGGGCAGCCGACGACGGCGCGCAGTCCCGCGGCGGTCTGGGCGCGGACGAGGTCGGTGACGACCCTGGCGACACCGCCGTCCACGGGCTGGACGAGGTGGAGGACGGTCGGGGGCTGCGCCGGTCCGGGGTGCGTGGGCACGTGGAGGGGTCTCCTGCGTTCAGCGGCGCGCGTCTGTCTGCACGAAGAGCACACCGAGGAAATGACCTTGACTTTCGCCCGTGAACCGGAAGTTCAGGCTCTGGGCACCACCGGACAGGACGGGGCTGAGGTCGAACACGTCCGCGTCATATCCGAGGTTATTCATATGTTCGGGCTGTCGCACGAACGACTGACCACCAATTTCCGTGATCGTGGAATTCATAACATCATTAAAAGGATTTTCTTCATCGCTGAGGCTCACCCGGCGCCCGCTGTCCGCCGTCACGGTGAGTGAGTCCCCGAGGGTCCCCCGGTCCCCGTCGTAGGCCACCAGCCCGACCCGGCCCGCCGCCCCCGCCGGCGCGTCCAGGCCCTGCACGTCGACCACGCCGTCGCCGGCCCGCGCCGCGAGCCGTTCGAAGCCGTCCCAGAGCGAGATCCGGCGCAGCGGCTCCTGCGGGTGCTCGTAGGCGACGACCAGCGTCCAGCCGCCCCAGGCCCCCACGTCGGAGTGGCCCATGGCGATGTTCAGCTGGGAGACCGTCCACATCCCCGCCCCGCCCCGGCGGACCAGCGGGGTCACGTCGGCGGACGCCTGGTAGGCGTCGCTGCCCGCGTCCGTGCGGTGCCCGATCACCGTGTCGGCCAGGACCTCCTTGTAGGCGCCCCCCGGCTCGGCGACCAGCACCCGCCCGTTGTCCTCCGGCGGCTTCTGCTCCCCGACCCGCAGGTTCCCGCCCCAGTAGAGCCGGGCGTACGAGACCTTCGCGCCCCGGGGGACCTTGAGCTCGGCCCGGGTGGAGTTGTAGGTGTCCGGGTCCCGGTCGACCTCGCTGTAGAACATCTCGTACTCGCTGTTGACCCCGGCCGCGCCCCGCTTGACCTCGGCGCAGGGCTCGGCCTGCGGGGCCTCCTCCGTACGGCAGCTGATGCCGGAGTTGGAGGCGCGTACGAGACCGCCGTGCTGCACGGCCTGGTAACGCTGGGTGAAGGGAATCCGGGGCAGTTCCTTCGGGGCGGGAACCGTGGCGGCGGCCGCGGGGACCTGGGACGAAAGTGCGAGGCAGGACAGCAGACCGAGCGCGCCGAGGATTCTGCGGGAGGAACCCATGACCCTGTCTCCATTTTCGATCAAGGGGACAAAACAGGAGTGAACTTTGGCAGAAATCAGCCCGGAAATCACGTCGGACTCGCTTGTACGGCCTTTTGGGCGACGGCACGCACCCTCGCGTCGGGCGGGTCGTTATCGGGGCCCCTTTGCCCGGCGGGAGGAGAAATACGGGAGCCGCCCGACGGAACACCCGAGCGTCAACCGGACCGCGCGAAACGCCTGCATACGGGTGAAGCCACGCAACCCGGGCCGGGTCCGCCCCGTTGATCCGGGTGCTCCACTACCGGGCAATCCTGCAAAAAAGGGACGACAATGATCAAGAAGATGATGGCCTCGGCCGCGGTTGCCGCCTCGGTCGTGGGTATGGGCGCCGCCATGGCCCCGCAGGCGATGGCGATCGGCAACGACAACGGCGTCAGCTCCGTCAACGGCAACAACTCGGCGCAGATCTACGGCAACCAGGCCACCTACGGCAACATGAGCCCGCAGATGGCGCTCATCCAGGGCTCCTTCAACAAGCCCTGCATCGCCCTGCCCGCGAAGGCCAACGTGCAGTCGGTCCTGGCCCTGGTCAACGTCGGCGTCCAGGACATCCCGGTCCTGTCCAGCCCGCAGAACCAGCAGTGCACCGAGAACTCCACGCAGGCGAAGGGCGACGAGGCCCTGTCGCACATCCTCAGCAACATCCCGGTCCTCTCCGGCAACGCCTCCGCCGGCAGCTGACCGAAGCCGCGCGCCAGCGAGGCCGCCGCACCTCCGGGTCGCGGCGGCCTCGCCGCGTATGAGGCCCCTTCCCGCCCCCCTTCACCCCCTTTTCCGGGATTACGGAAGCGGGCGGGAAATGATCACCAGGAAAATTCGGCCGGGCATCGGAGTGAATTCCCCGGAGACCGTCGGAAAAGCGCGGTTTCTTTTCTCCCGGCCACTCGTTGTCAATTCTGCAGCGGATACGCCTCTGCGGGAAGGATCGGAAGCAAAATGACGTACAAGAAGGCATTCGTGCTGGCGGCCGGCGTTCTGATGGCGGCGGGTGCCGCCTCCCCCGCCATGGCGGACGCCGGGGCCGAGGGCGCGGCCATCGGCTCCCCCGGCGTGGCCTCCGGCAACCTGGCCCAGATCCCGGTCCACGTCCCGGTCAACGTCTGCGGCAACACCGTGAACGTCATCGCCCTGCTGAACCCGGCGTTCGGCAACACCTGCGTCAACGCCTGACGCAGCGCTTGCCCGTGAGGGCGGACCTCCTCGGGGTGGCCCCGGAGTGCACGGCGGTGCACTCCGGGGCCGCCTTCGACACAGCACCGGCGCCCGTGCCGGTAGACAGGGAAGGACCCATGCGACAGGTACTGAGCCGACAGGTACTGGGCAAGGGGATGCTCACGGCGGCAGCCGCGTCGAGTCTGCTCTCGATCGCGACCGGCGCCGCCTCCGCGCATACCGGTGCGGCGGCCGAGGTCGCGCACTCGCCGGGGGTGCTGTCCGGCAACAGCGTCTCGGTACCCATCACGTTCTCCCCGAACGTCTGCGGCAACAGCGTGGACGGCGGCGCGGCCCTGAATCCCGCCATGGGGAACACCTGCGTCACCGGTGGCGGCGGCGCGCACGCCGGAGGCCCGGACTACGGGCGCTACCTCAGCCCCGAGCACGCCGAGGCGTTCGAGCGCTACCTCGCCGAGCGGCCGGGCGGCCGGCACGCGATGCCGGAGCAGCGCCAGGAGTCCCGCCCCCAGGAGGCCCCGCGGGCCGAATCCCCGCAGGCCCCCCGGCGCGAGGGCCCGCGCCACGCCAAGCCCCGCCCGCAGGAACCGCGGCACGAGCAGGGCTACGGCGGCCAGGGCGAGCACGGCGGCTACGGCGGCCCCGGCGGGCAGCAGGCCGAGGAGGAGTGCGACGACCACCCGGCTCCGCAGCCGCCCGCGCAGCACGGTCCGCCCGCGCCGGAGCACCCGCACCCGATGCCGGTCCCCGTCGAGGACCACCCGGCCCCGCTGCCCGCCCCGCAGCCGCTGCCCGCGCCGCCCGTCGCGGAGCAGCCCGCGCCGCTCCCGGCCCCGGCGCCGCCCGCGCCGCAGCCCCCGGCCGAGGAGGCGCCGCACACGCTGCCCGCCCCCGCGCCCGTGGAGGAGGGCCCCGCGCCGGCTCCGCCGCACGGGAGCCAGCCCGTGGAGCGCCCGGCTCCGGCGCCCGGTCCCGAGGTGCTGCCTCCCGGGGACCAGCCCCCGGCCGCCCCCGCGGGTGACACCCCGGTACACCTGCCCCCGGCGCCCGCACCGGCTCCCGCGCCCGCCCCCGCGCCGGCTCCGCTCCCCGCGCCCGCCCCGGCGCCCGAGCGGGCTCCCGTACCGGCGCACGTGACCGGGCCCGTCCTGGCCGAGACCGGCGCGGGCCAGCCCGCCGCCGCGGCCGTGCTCGCCACGGCCCTGATCCTGGGCGGCGCCATTCTGTACCGCCGCTCCCGGGTGGCCTGAGCGGCAATACCGGTAATCGGAAGAAATATCGGCCGGAGAATCCCTCGTCGGATTCTCCGGCCGCTGTCGTGCACCCGCGCGCCCGCGTTTCCGTAGCGCCCGGGAATCGTTAGCCAGGGCAATAGCGGCGCGACGGTCGTCGCTGACGCCGCTGTCCAGGAAAGAAGAGGATTTCGACTTATGAAGCTCTCGAAGGTCGCCGCTGTCGTCGCCGGGTCCGTCGCCGCCCTCGGCGCCTCCGCCCCCGCCTTCGCCGCCGAGCCCGCGATGCCCCCGATGAGCCTGACGAGCGGGGTGACGGAGACGCTGAACGCGGTCGGTCCGGTGTCCGAGTCGCTGCCGCAGACCGTGGGCAACGGGCTGGCCGAGCAGGGTGACACCGTCAACAAGGTCGTGGGCACCGCCCAGAAGGTCAACAAGGTCCGCAACGACGTGCCGGGCACGGTCCTCGGTCTCGCCAACAACGCCACCCAGGCGTCCCCGATGCTCGGCGGCGTGAAGCTCAACGGCGGCCAGGGCTGAACCGGTTGAACCGGCTGCCGATATGACTGTGGGCGCCACCGGCCGAACCGGTGACGCCCACAGTCGGTCGTGCGAACGACGTCAGTCGTTGACGCAGACGTTGCCGAACGCGGGGTTCAGCAGCGCGATGACGTTCACGGTGTTGCCGCAGACGTTGACCGGAACGTGGACCGGGACCTGGAGCAGGTTGCCGGAGAGGACGCCGGGGGAACCCACGGCCGCGCCCTCGGCCGACGAGTCGGCGACGGCGGAGCCGGCGGCACCGGCCGCGGCGAGACCAGCGGTGGCCAGGACCAGGGCGGCCTTCTTGGCAGAGTTCATGGGAAGTGCACCTTCTGTTCGACGTTCTGCCCCGCTCCGGGGCTCACACCGAGCGAAACGGTCCGCCCCGCCAGAACGACACGGCTTCACACATGATCAGACCTGATCGGCTCAATTGTCGTAACCATGTTGCCGTGCAGCCGTGTTGAGGCCGCCCTCATGTCCGTACGCCCGTACGTCCTCAGGCCCTGCGGACGGGGACGTCCGGCACCTCGGGCAGCTCCGGGAGCTGCGGTACGCCGGGCACCTCGGGCAGCTCCGGCAGCTCGGGGACGGACGGGATCTCGGGCAGTTCGGGGATGTCCGGGATCTCGGGCAGCTTCGGCAGCTCGATCTGCGGCAGCTTCACCCCGTCGGGCAGCAGCCCGCCGAGGGAGGCGAAGAGGTCCGCGAGCCTCTTGTTGAGGTCCGCGAGCAGGTCGTCGAGGGGACCGGCCGCCGCGCGCTGCTCGATCTTCTCGATCTGCCGCTGGACGGAGGCCGTCCGCTCGGCCGGAGCCGCCCGGCCGCCGCCGTCCGCGGCGCCCGCGGGAGCCGCCGCGCCGGACAGTATGACGACGGCGAGGGCCGACGGGACGAGGAGTCGGGCGCGGAGCGGCTTCGGTCGGTGCATGGGGGTTCCTTCACGTGGGGACAGAGAAGCGGAACCGAGCGATCCGCCTCATCACCTACCGTGCGGCACCCCGCACGGAGCGCAACAGGATCTTGGAGCACTGAGGGCTGCGTACGGGCTTCGCGCACGCGTCCGCAGGCCGCTCACCCGGGCCGGGGAAAAGCTCGCCCGGGGCAGGCCGTTTGAGTGAAGCGGCGGAACCAACCCCGAGGAGGGCCAGTTGACCAGGGCGCTCCATCAGCGGGCACTCGTGCGACAGAAGGATCAAGATGTTCAAGAAGTTCATGACCGCCGCCGCGGTTTCCGCCGTTGCCGTCGGCGCGGGCGCTGCTGCCGCTGCTCCGGCCATGGCCATCGGCAACGACAACGGCGTCAGCACCGTCAACGGCAACGGCGCCGTGCAGGCGTACGGCAACCAGAAGACCCACGGCGACCAGAGCCCGCAGCTCGGCCTCGTCCAGGGCACCCTGAACAAGCCCTGCATCGGCCTGCCGGCCAAGGTCAACGCCCAGTCGCTGATCGCCGCCCTCAACATCGGCGTCCAGGACATCAACGTCCTGTCCAACCCGCAGAACCAGCAGTGCACCGAGAACTCCACCCAGGCCAAGGGCGACGAGCCGCTCTCGCACATCCTGGACAACATCCCGGTCCTGTCGGGCAACGCCTCCGTCGGCAGCTGACGACGTGACGAGGGCCCCGGCAGCATCCGGCTGCCGGGGCCCTCGTACGTTCCCGCGCGTACGCGGCGGTCAGCCGGTCCAGAAGTCCCACCACCGGGTGAGGATGAGCATGCCGATCACCCCGATGTGCAGGGCGGGCGGCGCCCAGCCGAACTCGTCGAAGAAGACCCGTACGGGGCGGGGGGCGGGCAGGATCCCCGTACGGACGGTGTACGCGGTGACCGCCCAGAACATCAGCAGCGTCGCCACCCAGGCCAGGCAGCACCAGAGGCAGAGCGCGTTGATCTCGTAGAGCGACTGGACCATCAGCCAGGTGCAGAACGCGACACCGAAGGCGGTGCCTGCGTTCAGTCCGAGCCAGAACCAGCCGCGGTGGCGGGCGCCCGCGAGCACGCCGGCGCCGACGCAGACCACGACGGCGTACGCGACCAGCCCCAGCATCGGGTTGGGGAAGCCGAAGGCTTGCGCCTGGTCGCTCTGCATCACGCTGCCGCAGGAGACGACCGGGTTGAGACTGCACGCGGGCTTGAAGTCCGGGTCCTCCAGCAGGAGGAACTTGTCGAGGGTGATCACCCAGGAGGCCAGGACCCCGGCCGCGCCGGTGAGGACCAGCAGCAGGGCGAGGCCCCTGGGGGCGGCTTCCGGCGCCCCCCGCTGTCCGTCGCGGGGGCGGGTCTGCTGTCTGGGGACGCCCACAGTATTCGTTGCCATGTGGCCCATAGTCCCCTGATTCCTCCCAGAGCGGGCCCAATCACCAGTATCCGTATGCAAGTTGACCTGAAGGTGTGGCGGGAACCGCCGATGCTTCCCGGACGTTTTACCGAACCCCGGACGTGATGTCAGAGCCAGGGGTTACGTTGAGCATCCGCGAAGTGACAAGCAGCGACGGCCTGGAGACCCCCCTTGAGCGATCCGTACGAGACAACCGAGGCGCACCTCGACCGACTCCTCGGCCGCGCCCTGAACTCCTTCGACCTGCCCGACCGGCTGGTCGAGCGCATCGGTACGGCGCTCGCCCACAGTTCTTCGCTCTACACCACGCACCACAGTCCGGCGGCGGGCACCTGGCGGGAGACCCACCGGCACACCTACCTGCTGGCCGACGGGAGCGCGGTCTCGCTGTGGGAGCTGTCCTACCGGCTGGAGGTGAACGGACCCGTCCGGCATGAGGTCTTCGCGAGCAAGGCGGAGTCCTGCCTGGCGGTGACCCGTCTCTTCGGGGAGCCCGCGGCGGGCAGCGCGCCGGATCCGGCGCTGCTCCCGGCGGACGAGGAGCCGGAGGGGGACGCGGCGGCGCTGAGCGCGCTGTTCGTGCCGGCGGCGCCGGTGCCGCGCCACCGGGAGTACGCGGTGGGGGAAGCCGCCGACCACGCGCGGCGGGTGCTGCGCCGCGCGGAGAACGCGGACCGGCCCGGCGAGGAGGTCTCGGCCCGGCTGCGCGGGGCGTACGCGCACCAGATCACCCAGGCGTTCGGCGCCCGGCAGGCCCTGTCGAACGGGCGGGACGCCGGCTTCCACCTGTACGAGCACGCCTTCGTGCTGCTGGACGGGACCGAGCTGAGCCTGTGGGAGGTCGAGCACACGGCGACGCCCGACGGGCGGCACATGTGCGAGGTGTACGAGAGCGAGGCGGCCGCGCGGGGCGCCATGGAGCTGCGGGCCCGCGTGCGCTGAGCCGGAGCCGGGCGCGGAACCGCCCCCGCCCCGGTCCGCGTGCGGCGGGGCCGTCGCGGGACCGGGGCGGGGGCGGGGATTGCCGTACCGCCTAGGGGGCCGGGATCTTCTCGGGGGCGGGGGCCTCCGTGTGCTCCTCGGCGCCCTCGCGCTCCGCCGCCGGGAGGGCCTTGCGCGGCAGGAAGAACATCACCGCGAAGATCACGACGAGGACGGCCACGACCCACCACAGCGCGCCGCGGAATGCCTCGACGTACGGCGGGCCGAAGATCATGTCGTCCTCGATGCTGCCGAAGAAGACGACGGAGGTCAGCGCGAGGCCCAGGGCGTTGCCCATCTGGGCGGTGGTGTTGATCAGGCCGGAGGCGGAGCCGGCGTCGCGGCGCGGCACCTCGGACAGGATCGTGTCGTTCAGCGGGGCCACGATCAGGCCCATGCCGACGCCCATGACGACCAGCGGCAGGGCCATCTGCCAGGAGGCGATCTCCATGCCGTAGTGGTCGGACAGCCAGATGTAGAGGAGCAGTCCGGCGGCCATGGCCAGGGCGCCCGCCTGGAGCACCTTGCGGCCGAAGCGCGGTACGAGCTTCTCCACCGACAGGCCGGCGGCGACCGAGACGGCGATGGAGAAGGGGATGCCGGTGCAGCCGGCGCGCAGGGCGCTCCAGCCGAGGCCCATCTGCATGTACAGCGTCCAGACCAGGAAGAAGATGCCGGTCGCGATGCCGAAGGTCAGCTGGACGGCGATACCGCCCGCGAAGCTCTTGACCTTGAAGAGGGAGAGCTCGACGAGCGGGGAGCCATCCTTGTTGATCTTGTACTTCTCGTAGGCGATGAAGACCGCGAAGACGAGCGGGGAGGCGAGCATGAGGACGAAGCCCCACGCAGGCCAGTCGTTCTCCCGGCCCTGGGTCAGCGGGAAGATCAGCATGACCATGGCCGCGGTGGCGAGCACGACACCGATCAGGTCCAGGCGCAGGGCCTGCGGGGCCTTGGACTCGGTGATGAACTTGCGGCCCAGGATCACGCCCGCGATGCCGACGGGCAGGTTGATCAGGAAGATCGGGCGCCATTCGAGGCCGAAGAGGTTCCACTCGGTGAGCAGCGCGCCGAGCATCGGGCCGGAGACCGCGCCGAGGCCGACGATCGCGCCGAACATGCCGAAGACCTTGCCGCGCTCGTGCGGCGGGAAGGTGACGTGGATGATCGCCAGGACCTGCGGCACCATCAGCGCGGCCATGCCGCCCTGGAGCAGGCGGGAGGCCACGAGCATGCCGGGGTTGGCCGCGACGCCGCAGAGCAGCGAGGCGGCGGTGAAGCCGGCGATGCCGATGAGGAAGAGGCGCTTGCGGCCGAAGATGTCACCGAGACGGCCGCCGGTGATGAGCCCGGCGGCGAAGGCGAGCGCGTAACCGGCGGTGATCCACTGGATCGCGCTGGTCGAGGCGCCGAAGTTCTGGCGCATGCTCGGTATCGCGATGTTGACGATCGTGACGTCGACCAGGTCCATGAAGGCGGCGGTCATCACGATGGCGAGCGCCAGCCAGCGGCGGCGGTCGGCGGGTTGGCTGGAGCTGGGTGCGCCGGGAGCGGCGTCGGTGCGCTCCCCGGACGCGGGCCCGTTCTCTCTTTCGGGCGATGTCTTGGTCGTCTCGGTGGTCATGGGGAGAAACCTAATCGGCATGTAGGTCAGATGGTGTCCTCTTTCCCTGGCAGCCTGGAGGACATGACCGACACTCCGGCACGGCTGCTGTCCCTGCTGTCCCTCCTCCAGACACCCCGCGAATGGCCCGGGAGCGAGCTCGCGCACCGTCTCGGCGTGAGCTCGCGGACCATCCGGCGGGACATCGAACGACTGCGCGACCTCGGGTATCCGGTGGAGGCCACCCTGGGGGCCGAGGGCGGCTACCGGCTGGTCGCGGGCGCGGCCATGCCGCCGCTGCTGCTCGACGACGAGGAGGCCGTGGCCATCGCGGTCGGGCTGCGGGCGGGGGCCGGGCACGCGATCGAGGGGGTCGAGGAGGCGTCCGTACGGGCCCTGGCCAAGCTGGAGCAGGTCCTGCCCTCCCGGCTGCGCCACCGCGTGGGCGCCCTCCAGTCGGCCACGATCGCGCTGACGCGGGGGGACGGGGCGAGCGTGGACCCGCGCACGCTGACGACGATGGCCTCGGCGGTCGCCGGGCCCGAGCGGCTGCGGTTCGCCTACCGGGCGAAGGACGGGGCGGAGACCCGGCGGCAGGTGGAGCCGTACCGGCTGGTGAGCACGGGCAGCCGCTGGTACCTGGTCGCCTACGACCTGGACCGCGAGGACTGGCGGACCTTCCGGGTGGACCGGGTGGCGGATGCCTTCGCGACGGGCGCCCGGTTCACGCCGCGGGCCCTGCCGATGGAGGCGGAGGAGTTCGTACGGCGCGGGCTGCGCGGTGGGGACGTCGCCTACCCGGTGGAGGTGGTGCTCGCGGCGGAGCCCGAGCGGCTGCCGCCGTGGCTGCGGTGCCACGCGGAGGCGGGCGCGGGCGGGGAGTCGCTGGTGCGGTTCGAGAGCACGGAGGCCCCGGAGTGGGTGGCCGCACGGCTGGCCCTGACCGGGATCCCCTTCACGGTACGGGCTCCGGAGCCGCTGGTGGAGGCGGCCCGGGCGCTGGGCGGGCGGCTGGCGGCAGCCGCGCCCTGACGGGGCGGGGGCAGGGGGGAGCCCCGGCGCCTGGGGGGGGATAGGCACCGGGGCTCGTCTTGGGGGGCGGCGGCGGCCTGCGCGCCGTCCGAGGGGGGCTACGCCACCGCGTCGAAGCCGGTGTCGCGCGCCATGCGCTTGAGCTCCAGCAGGGCGTGCTTCTCGATCTGGCGGATCCGCTCACGGGTCAGGCCGTGCTGCTTGCCGACCTCCGTCAGGGTCCGCTCGCGGCCGTCGTCGATGCCGTAGCGCATCTTGATGATCGAGGCCGTGCGCTGGTCGAGCTTGCCGAGCAGGTCCTCCAGCTCCTCGCTGCGCAGCAGGGAGAGCACGGACTGCTCGGGGGAGATCGCCGAGGTGTCCTCCAGGAGGTCACCGAACTGCGTGTCGCCCTCGTCGTCCACGGACATGTTGAGGCTGACCGGGTCGCGCGCCCAGTCCAGGACGTCCCCGACGCGCTTCTCCGTGGAGTCCAGCTCGGCGGCGATCTCGGCGTGCTCCGGGTCGCGGCCGTGCTCGCGGTTGAACTCGCGCTGGACGCGGCGGATGCGGCCCAGCTCCTCGACCAGGTGGACGGGGAGGCGGATGGTGCGGGACTGGTCGGCGATGGAACGCGTGATCGCCTGGCGGATCCACCACGTGGCGTACGTGGAGAACTTGAAGCCCTTGGTGTAGTCGAACTTCTCCACGGCGCGGACCAGGCCGGCGTTGCCCTCCTGGATCAGGTCGAGGAGGGGCAGTCCGCTGCGCGGATAGCGGCGGGCGACGGCGACGACGAGACGGAGGTTGGAGCGGATGAAGATCTCCTTGGCACGCTCGCCCTCGGCGGCCAGCGCCTCCAGCTCCTCAGGCGCGGGGGCCTCCCCCTCGCGCTCGGCCACGCCGTCCAGGATCTGCTGGGCGTAGACGCCCGCCTCGATGATCTGGGAGAGCTCCACCTCCCGAGCGGCGTCGAGCAGCGGGGTGCGCGCGATCTCGTCCAGGTACATGCCGACCAGGTCGCGGTCTGCGATCTCCCCGCCCACAGCGCGAGCGCTGCTCGTGGACTGACGACGGGCGACGGCGCGGGTTGCCATGCGTGCTCCCTTGCGATGAGTTCGGTCGCGGTGCGGCTGCCGGACGACACCTCTGGTGCGCTGGTGCGTCCCCGGACACTCTCCCGAGTGCCCGCTTCCGAAGGAAACAACGACTGGAATCGGGACAGAATTCCCGCGCCGCGCCCTCTTTCCGGAGATCTTGCAGTATCCTGCCCCGCCCCGACCCGGGACGGCCGCCGCAGATCCCGAAAAAACCGCAGGTCAGCCCGCCGCAGAACCCCCGGCACCCCACCCGCCGCACCTTCCCCCCAGAAGACGACCCGCCCGCGGTTTTGGTTGCCTGCCCAGGTCGGCCGTACGCCTCTCCGGGCCCGCGCCCACCGTCTTCCCCGGGTTCGCTCTCCTGATCACCTCGTCCGGGTGGGATCTCCGCATATCCCCCCGACATAGGCCGGGACGCTCGTAGCGTCGGGGCGTCGCTTGTCCCGTCCGGCCGGCGACGCCCACACTGATGAGGAGGTGCTGAACCATGACCGCTCACGCAGACGAGACGCAGGAGGCTGCGATGTCGAAGGTCACGACTCCCCCGTCGGACCTGGACGACGCCCTGTGGCAGGCATGGAAGGCCATCGAACTCCCCGAGGGCTACCACGCCGAGATCGTCGAGGGGTTCATCGAGGTGTCACCCACGGGGCGCTACGCGCACGGCCGCATCGTCAACCGGCTGAGGGACCGGCTGGTCGTCTTCCTCGCCCAGGGCGAGTACGCCGCGTATCAGGACATCAACGTCGCCCACCGGCGCAAGGTCTGGATCCCGGACCTGTTCGTGGCATCGGCGGACGCCGAGGAGCACGTCACCGAGGACGGGCTCGGCATCGACGCCTCCGCGGTGCGGCTGGTGGTCGAGGTGGTCTCGCCCGGCAGCGACGGCATCACCCGCGACCGCACGCGCAAGCGGCGCGAGTACGCCCGGGCGGGCATTCCCGTCTACGTGCTCATCGACGACTTCGACGACGGCGGCACCATCACCGTACTGACCGCCCCCGACCGCGAGGCCGCCGTCTACGGGGACGAGCTACGGGCCCCCTACCGCCTGGGGGCGGCGCTCCCCGAGGGGCCCGCCAAGGGATTCGTGATCGGCGCGGAGATCGTCGGCGCGGGGCGGGTGGGTTAGCCGAACTGGAGGGAGCGTTTGGAGAGGCCCAGCCAGAAGCCGTCCACCGGGGTGTGGGGGGTGGTGAGGTCGCCGGTGGCGTCCGCTGCGCCGAGGGTGACGAAGAGGGGGGCGAAGTGTTCCGTGCGGGGGTGGGCCAGGCGGCCGGACGGGGACTTGGCCTCGAAGTCCAGCAGGGCGTCCACGTCCCCGGCGGCCAGGGCCTCGTGGCCCCAGGCGTCGAACTCGGCGGACCAGGCGGGGACGCCGGGGCCCTGGTGGCGGAGCGCGGCGAGGTTGTGGGTGAAGAAGCCGCTGCCGACGATCAGGACGCCCTCGTCGCGGAGCGGCGCGAGCTTGCGGCCGATGTCCATCAGGCGGCGCGGGTCCAGGGTGGGCAGGGATATCTGGAGCACCGGGATGTCGGCGCCGGGGTACATCTCCACCAGCGGGACGTACGCCCCGTGGTCCAGCCCCCGGTCCGGCATGTCCTGGACGGGGGTGCCCGGGGCCCGCAGGAGGCGGCGTACCGAGGCGGCGAGCTCCGGGGCGCCGGGGGCCTCGTAGCGGACCTGGTAGTAGTGCTCCGGGAAGCCCCAGAAGTCGTACACCAGCGGGACGCGCTCGGTGGCGCCGAGGGCGAGCGGGGCCTCCTCCCAGTGGGCGGAGACCATGAGGATCGCCGTGGGGCGGGGCAGGTCCGCGGACCAGGCGGCCAGCTCGGCGGGCCAGAGCGGGTCGTCCGCGAGCGGGGGCGCGCCGTGGCTGAGGTACAGCGCCGGCATGCGGCCCTCGTACGGGGCACCGCCTGCCGAGTAGGAGGGGGCGGGGGCTGGGGTCGCGGCCATGGGGCGCTCCTCCGTCGTGCGTGCTGCGGGGCCGGCTGGCTGCCGGAAAAAGACTAACCCCATCTGGTTCAAATTTGAACCAGATGGGGTCCTCAGTCATTCCCCGGCGGGGACCGCCGTCAGTGCGCGATCACCGGCACCTTGAGCCCGGCCTCCTCCGCCGAGCCCTCGGCCACCGGGCCGCCGGCGCCCGGCCGGCCGGTGTTGATCAGCGTCAGGGCGAGGGTCGCGCTGGCGACCAGGATGCCCACCGCCCACCAGATGGCGGCGGAGTAGCCCTCGACCATGGCCTGCGCCTGCACCAGCCGCACCGCGGGCCCGCCCGCGGCGAGCTCCGCCGCGTGGTCGGTGAGGTACGCGGTGGTCGCGGAGGCGGCGATGGTGTTCAGCAGGGCCGTACCGATGGCGCCGCCGACCTGCTGCGAGGTGTTGACCATCGCGGAGGCCACACCGGCGTCGGCCGGGTTCACCCCGTACGTGGACAGGGACATGGCGGGCATGAAGGCCGTACCCATGCCGAGGCCGAGCAGCAGCTGCGCCGGCAGGATCAGCGTCGCGTACGAGGACCCGACCTCCAGCTGCGTCAGCATCAGCATGCCGACCGCCGCGAGCAGGAAGCCCGGGCCCATCAGCAGGCGCGGCGGGACGCGGGTCATCAGGCGGGCGCCGATCTGCGTGGAGCCGGTGATCATGCCCGCGATCATGGGCAGGAAGGCGAAGCCGGTCTTGACGGGCGAGAAGCCCTTCACGACCTGGAGGTAGTAGGTGAGGAAGAGGAACAGGCCGAACATCGCGATGACGGCCAGGCCGAGCGAGAGGTAGACACCGCCGCGGTTGCGCTCCAGCAGCACGCGCAGCGGCAGCAGCGGGGACTTCACCCGGCCCTCGACCAGGACGAACCCGGACAGCAGGACCACGGCGGCGGCGAACATGGACACGGTGACGGCGTCGGTCCAGCCGGCGGACTCGGCGCGCGTGAAGCCGTACACCAGGGCCACGAGGCCGGAGGTGGACAGGAGCACGCCGGGGATGTCCAGCGGGGCGCGGTTGCGGGAGCCGGCGGGCTCCCGGATGACCATCCAGGCACCGACGGCCGCGACCACCGCGAACGGGATGTTCACGAAGAAGGTCCAGCGCCAGTTCAGGTACTCGGTGAGGAAGCCGCCGAGGATCAGGCCGACGGCGCCACCGCCACCGGCGATCGCACCGTAGATGCCGAACGCCTTGGCGCGCTCCTTGGCGTCGGTGAACATGACGGCCAGCAGCGACAGGGCCGCCGGGGCGAGCAGGGCGCCGAAGGCACCCTGGAGGGCGCGGGCGCCGAGCATCATGGCCTCGCCGCTGGCGGCGCCGCCGAGCGCGGAGGCCAGGGCGAAGCCGATGAGGCCGACGACGAAGGCGTTCTTACGGCCCCACTTGTCGGCGATGCGGCCACCGAAGAGCAGCAGCCCGCCGAAGGCCAGCGCGTACGCGGTGATGACCCACTGGCGGTTTCCGTCGGAGATGCCGAGGTCGGTCTGGGCGGAGGGCAGGGCGATGTTCACGATGGTCGCGTCGAGCACGACCATCAGCTGGGCCAGGGCTATGAAGACGAGGGCCTTCCAGCGGCTGGGGTCGGCAGCCGGCGGGAGCGTCGCGGCTGTTTTCGGCATGGGGGTACCCACTTCACTGTGCGGAATGACTGAAAAAGGCTAGTTCGAGAGGCTTGGTGGTGTCACACGGTTTTCTGCGTCAGGTCTTCCAAGGTGGCCGCCGAACCCGGGAGTTCGGAGTGGGCCGGCGCCCTCAGGCCGTCCAGGAACAGCTGGAGGTGGCGATGGGCGAAGCGGTCGGTGTCGAGGCATCCGGTCCCGGGCAGGGGCCGGCTGAGCTGGGAGAGGGCGACCATCAGATCGCCGGTGCCGATGTCCGGGCGGACGAGTCCGGCGGCCTGGCCCGCGGCCAGCAGGTTCTCGACGGCCTCCGCCAGGGCGACGCGGGCGTCGAGCAGTTCGGGGTCCTCGCGGTCGAAGCCGTCGGCGAGCATCGGGCAGAGGGCGCCGATCCGCTCGTGGGCGGCGGCGTGCGTGAAGCGGCACAGCGCGGCGAAGGCGTCGGGCGCCTCGGCGAGGGCCGCCTCCGCGGAGGCCGTCACCCGGTGCATGGTGAAGAGCACGACGTGGTGGACGAGGGTGGGGCGGTCGGCGAAGTGCCGGTAGAGGGTGGCGTTGCCGATGCCGGCCCGGCGGGCCACCTCGTCGAAGGGGGCCGCGGAACCGAACTCCACGAAGACCTCGCGCGCGGCGGCGAGGATCCGCTCGCGGTTGCGGACGGCGTCGGCGCGCGGCCGCGGCATCACGGCGGCCCCGCAGACCGGGGCGGTGCTGGCGCGCTTCATTCCGGGGCCTCCTCGGGCGGTGCGGTGGGGTGGTGACCGTACGGCACCCCCGTTGAAACGGGGAGCCGGTCCCCGCTTGTGGGGACTCCCTTGCAAACGGGGATCCGCTCCCCGGTTATTTCACCCCCTCGTGTGATCCGGCTCACAAGGCGCCCCACGTTCGGCCTCCCCCGGCGCGCGGGCGCGCCACGCCCGGCGGAGGGTGGGCGGACAGGGCGCAGTCCGGACAGGGCCGGCTGCCGCGGACCGGAAGGCGATCCATGCAGCAGCCCCGCCACCGGATACGCAGACCACGCCTGACCGGCGCGTACATCGGCCTGACCGCGCTGGCCCTCGGCATCACGGCGACCGCCAGCACCGGGGAACCCGGGCGCGGCCAGTCGGCCGCCGGGGCGGTGGCCACGAGCGTGGAATCGGCCCTCGCGCCCTGCCGGATCGCCGGCACCATGGGCGTGCAGATGTCCGAGGGGCTGCCGACCCCGCCGGGCTACTCGCGGTCGACGGGCGAGGTCCGGGCGCTCAACCTGATGATCGACTTCCCCGACGCGAAGGGCGAGGGCACGGCCCTGGACCGGCTGGCGGAGTTCTTCCCGCAGACCGCGGACTGGTTCCGCACCAGCTCGTACGGGCGGCTGTCGTACCTGGCCGAGGCGCCGATAAGGGGCTGGCTGCGGATGCCGATGCCCTTCGCGGCGTACGGCATCGAGCGCGGGTCCTCGTACGAGCCCGGTTACCGCCAGCTGGTCGAGCACATCGCGCGGGCCGCCGACCCCGAGGTGGATTTCAGCCGCTACGACCTGGTCAATGTGCTGGTCACGCCGAACGCCGGGCCCTCCGCCCTGGACACCGTCCTGTCGGTGACCTTCTCGGGCAACGGCGAGGCGCCCGTCGCGGACGGGGTGCCGCTCGCGAACACGTCCTTCGTCTACAGCCGCCAGGACGACGGCTCCGGCACCTACCGCGAGACCGGCTACCGGGTCCTGCCGCACGAGAACGGCCACGTCTTCGGCCTGCCCGACCTCTACACCGCCGACGGCGGGAGCACCGTGGGGCACTGGGACATCATGAGCGAGGACTGGGGCGCCAACAACGACCTGATGGGCTGGCACAAGTGGAAGCTGGGCTGGCTGGACAGCGGCCAGATCAGCTGCGCCGCCAAGCCCGGCACCAGCGAGCACGTGCTGTCCCCGCTGGCGGTGGAGGGCGGCAAGAAGCTGGCCTTCGTACCGCTGTCGGAGAGCGCCGGGTACGCGGTGGAGGTGCGCACCCGGGCCGGGAACGACGAGGCGGTCTGCAAGCCGGGCGTGCTGATCTACAAGGTGGACTCGGACGTGGACACCGGACACGGCCCGGTCACCGTCTCGGACAGCGCGCACGCGAGCGGCGGCTGCACCCGGCGGCCCAATGTGCACGCGGAGCTGTCGGACGCGCCGTTCCGGCCGGGCGAGACCTTCACGGACGAGAAGGCGGGCATCACCATCGCGGTGGTGGGCGAGCTGCGCAACGGGAGCTACCAGGTGCGCGTCACGCGGCCGTGACGGCCGCCGCTCTCCGGAGGCTCCTTACGGGCCGGTGAGCGCCGCGCGCAGTACCTCCGTGACCTCGCCGCGGTGCTCCGGGGTGAGCAGGAAGAAGTGGTCGCCCTCGAAGCGGCGGACCCGGCAGGGGCCCGTGGTGTGAGCGGCCCAGTCGTCCAGCGGCTCCGGCGGGATGAGGGGATCGGCCGTGCCACCGAGCACGTCCAGGGGCACGTCGAGCCGGACGTCCTCGAAGCCCGCGGCCGCCTCCCGGCTCAGCTCGATGTCCGCGCAGAGCACGCGCGTGACGTGGGCGAGCATCGCCGGGTCCTCCATGACCCAGGCGGGGGTGCCGCCGCCGTCGCGGAGCAGGCGTACGGCGTCCTCCTCGCTGCTCGTGGCGTGCGCCAGCCGGGGTGTCCGGCCGGGCACCTGGCCGGAGACCACGGCCGCCCGGCAGTGCGCGCCGAGCAGCCGGGCGGCGCGGGTGGCGAGCAGGGCGCCGAGGCTGTGCCCGAAGACCACGGTGGGCAGGGGGTCGCGGCGCAGCACCTCGTCGGACACGGAGTCCAGGACCTGGGCGAGGGTGCAGCCGGGCGGCTCCCCGAACCGGCGCTCGCGGCCGGGCAACGAGAGCCCGAGCACCTCGACGTCCTCGGGCAGGGACTCGAAGAGGGGGAAGAGGGTGTTCGGGCCGGACCCGGAGTGCGGGAACACCAGCAGGCGCGCCCGGGGTACGGAGGCCACGCCGCGGGTGCGCAGCAGGGGCCACCAGAGGCTGTCGGTAGGCACGTGTGGGGCTCCCGTCAGGGGCAGTGGATGATCTGGCCGGCGTAGGACAGGCCCCCGCCGAAGGCGAAGAGCAGGACGGGCGAGCCCTTCTCGATGGCGCCCCGCTCCACGAGCTTGGACAGCGCCAGCGGGATGCTCGCGGCGGAGGTGTTGCCCGAGTCGACGACGTCCCGCGCGACGACCGCGTTGACCGCGCCTATCTTGCGGGCCAGCGGCTCGATGATCCGCAGGTTGGCCTGGTGCAGGACGACCCCGCCCAGTTCCTCGGGTGTGACCCCGGCCCGCTCGCAGACCTGGAGCGCGACCTTGGGCAGGGCGGTGGTGGCCCAGCGGTAGACCGACTGGCCCTCCTGGGAGAACGTATGGCTGGGGGCCTCGATCCGTACGGCGTGCCCCATCTCCGGTACGGATCCCCACACCACCGGGCTGATCCCGGCCTCCTCGGAGGCGACCACGACGGCCGCGCCGGCGCCGTCACCGACGAGGACGCAGGTGGTGCGGTCGGTCCAGTCGGCGAAGTCGGTCAGCTTCTCCACGCCGATGACCAGGGCCTTCGTGGCGGAGCCGGCCCGGATGCTCTGGTCCGCGAGGGCGAGGGCGTGCGGGAAGCCGGAGCAGGCGGTGTTCACGTCGATCGCGGCGGGCGCGACGGCCCCGACGGCGGCGGCGACGCGGGCGGCGGTATTGGGCGAGCGGTCCTGCGCGGTGCAGGTGGCGACGATGACGAAGTCGATGTCGGCGCCGGTCAGCCCGGCGTGGGCGAGCGCCCGCTCGGCCGCCTTGGCCGCCATGTCCGCGACCGACTCGCCCTCGGCGGCCACATGGCGTGTCCGGATCCCGACCCGGCTCTGGATCCACTCGTCGCTGGTCTCGACGATCTGCTCCAGATCGGCGTTGGTCAGCACCTTCGCCGGCTGATAGTGCCCGAGCGCGAGCACCCGCGACCCGACCATGAGCGGTTCCCCCCTTGTTCTTCTTGTTCCCCTGGTTGCCCGGGTTGCCCTGGTTCCCCTGGTTGCCCTGGTGGTTCCCCGGGTTCCCCTGGTGGTTCCCCTGGTTCCGGCACCCCGGAGACGTCTCCGGGATCACCCCGTGGCCAGCCTATGCAGCGGGCCCGCTCCGCTCACACGCCTTTCCCGCCGACCACCGACAGTCAGTTTTCGGCCAAGTCCTCGCGGCTCGAATGCGCTGGCCGGCAAGGGGCGGAACGGATCAGTGCGCGGCGCAACAATTAGGAGGAATCATTCCGGACATGTGCGCGAATAATCAGGAACCGCAGGTGGCGTGCCCGTCGTTACTCTCAGCAGCCACACGTTTCGTCAACCCGTTCGAGGATCCGTTCGAGGTTCGGGGCGGGGATTTCACATCAAGGGGGGACCGGTGCAGAGTCGCCGCGTCATGATTTCCGCTGCAGTCGTAGCAGCAGCCATCGGCTTCGTGCCGGCCACGGCCCAGGCCGCGGAGAAGCCCGCCGACCGCACGGGGGGTGCGGTCGCGGCGATCGATGCCGCGAAGGCGGCGGCGGTGCAGGGCGCCGTCTTCACCAGCCCGGCCGAGCGCACGGTGCGCAAGGACGCCGGTGCGGGGGCCGCCGGTGTCGCGTCCGCCGGCGTCGCGTCCGCCGACGCGGCGAAGGGCGGCGTCGGCCCGAAGGTCGGCCTCGTCGCCAAGGGCACCAGCGCGTACGGCATCAGCCTGGAGTCGAAGGTCGACGCCGGCGCCGGGACATCCGTCCGGGTCGACATCGACTGGGGCGACGGCAGGACCGAGACCGCGCAGGCCACCGGCTCCACGGTGCTCACGTCCCGCCACACGTTCGCCGAGGTCGGTGCCCGCAAGGTCACCGTGACCCTGACCGACCAGGCCACCAAGGTGACCTCTGTCAACAGCGTGGACATCCAGGCCGTCGGTTCGAAGTTCACCGCGCAGGCCCCGACCCGTCTGCTGGACACCCGCAGCGGCGTCGGCGCCGAGGCGGGCGCGGTCCGCCCGTACAGCGTGGCCCGGGTGAAGGTCGGCGGCAACAGCGGCATACCGTCCGGTGTCACCGCCGTGGCCCTCAACGTGACCGTCACCAACGCCCGTTCGAGCGGCCACATCACGGCCTACCCGTCGGGCACGGACCAGCCGACCACCTCGAACGTCAACTTCGTCGCGGGCCAGACCGTGCCGAACATGACGATCGTGCCGGTCGGGGCGGACGGCTACGTCGAGCTCGTCAACCGCAGCTACGGCGACGTGGAGCTGATCGCGGACGTCACCGGCTACTTCACCCGCTCCGCCGGCAGCGGCTACACCTCGCTCGACCCGTTCCGCATCGTCGACAGCCGCGCGGGCCAGGGCACCTGGGGCCCGGTCGGCGGCCGGACCTCCTTCGACGTGCAGGTCGCGGGCCAGGGCGCGATACCGGGGAGCGGCGTCACCGCCGTGGCCCTGAACGTCACCGTCACCGCGCCCCGGGGCGCCGGCCACCTGACCGTCTACCCGAGCGGGCAGCAGGCGCCGGACACCTCGAACGTCAACTTCACGGCCGGGCAGACCATCGCGAACTCCGTGATCGTCCCGGTCGGCCCCGACGGCCGGATCAGCGTCCGCAACGGCGCCTGGGACCCGGCCGACGTCATCGTCGACGTCGTCGGCTACTACAGCCCCAGCAGCAAGGCCGCGTACCTGCCGACCAAGCCGACCCGCCTGCACGACTCCCGCGAGTGGGACTTCCCGGTCCAGGGCCAGGACTACCGCTACCTGCCGCTGGCGGACGGCCGGCCGGAGATCACGGCGTACGCGCTGAACGCCACGGTCACCAACACCCAGGGCAGCGGACACCTCACGGTCGCGCCGGACCCGAACCCCTGGAGCAAGTACCTGGACGGGACCGCGATCAGGCCGACCCCGCCGAACTCCTCCAACCTGAACTGGACGAGGGGCGCGACCGTCCCGAACCTGGTCCAGGCCGGCACCGGCCCGACCGGCGTCATCGACTTCTGGAACCGCGGCTGGGAGAAGACGGACCTGATCGTCGACATGTTCGGCCTCTACGAGAAGAACTGACCCACCGGGCGGCCCCGGGGGCGCTCCGGGGCCGGTCCCGCTGAGCCTCCGGGGCGCTCGCCTGGGGCGCTCCCGGGGGCCCCTCCCGGGGCCCAGCCGCGCGATCACCGGCGTCGGGGCGTGCGGATCGGCTACGGTCCTGCGGTGTGAACCGTACCGAGCGGCTGTACGCACTGGTGGAGGAGTTACGTGCGGTCTCGCCCCGGCCGCGCAGCGCCCGGTGGCTCGCCGAGCGCTTCGGCGTCAGTGTCCGCACGATCGAACGCGACCTCGGCGCCCTGCAGCAGTCCGGCGTGCCGGTCTACGCCGAGCCCGGCCGCAGCGGCGGGTACGTGGTGGACAAGGACCACACCCTGCCGCCCCTGACCATCACCCCGGCCGAGGCGGCGGCGCTGGCCGTGGCCCTGCACCGGCTGTCCGACACCCCGTTCGCCGCGGACGCCCGCTCGGCGCTGTACAAGGTGTTCGCCGTCATGCCCGAGCGCGAACGCCAGGCCGCGCGCGAGCTGGCGGCCCGGGTCCGGCTCACCGTGAACCCCGTACGCCCCACCGCCCTCCCCCACACCCTGCGCGAGGCGCTGTCCACGGGCCGGCTGCTGCACCTGCGCTACGCCGACACCCACGGCGGCGACACCGACCGCACCGTCGAACCCCTGGGCTTCCTCGGCGGCGACCACTGGTACCTCGTCGGCTGGTGCCGCCTGCACTCCGGCGTACGGGGCTTCCGCCTCGACCGCATCCGCGAGGCGCGGGCCCTGGAGGAGACGGCGGAACCGCGGCCCATGGACCTCTCCGAACTCGGCACCCTGGGCGGCGCTTTAGTGGCACTGGACGAGCTCTACAGTTTCGCTTGAGCGGCCTCCCAGGGGCCTAAACACCGACAGGGGGTTGTCGCCGTCGGCCCGGAGGCTGGGTGACCACGAACCGACCACGGAGGGCACCCATGTCTGCGACGACGACCCCCACCACCGACTCCGCCCAGCTGACCCGCGAGGCCGGCACCCGCCTGGTGGAGGGCTGGACGGCGCTCTGGAACGGAGACGTCGCCCTCGCCGAGCACATCCTCGCCCCGGACTTCCGGCTGCACTTCGCGGACGACTTCGACGGCACCGGCTCCGCCGCCACCTTCGGCCCGGAACAGCTCCTCGCCTTCATCTCCTCCAGCGGCCACACCCTGGCGGGCCTCACCTTCGCGGCGGACGCGGCCCCCCTGGTCGACCCGGAACGCGGCGAGATGGCCTGCCGCTGGATCGAGAGCCAGGACGGCGGCGGCGGCGAGACGGTCGTCCGCAGCGGCATCGACATGTTCGCGGTCACGAACAACCGCATCACATCGGTCTGGTCCCTGACCGGCAACCGCCGCTTCTCGGCCTGACGACTACAAGCCTTTGGTATGCGCCGAGTTCGACGGGAAGATCGTCTACCGGGTGGACACCGCTGCACCGTAGGGGTGCGGGCCCGGCCCTTGAGCGGAGGCCGCCCGGCGGCCGTGACACGTGGAACACCTGGCGCTCGCCGTGGTGGCGGTGGTGCTCGGTGTGTCCCGGCGAGGGCCGAGCAGCCCCTCAGGCTGCGTGCGCGGCCGTTCGACGCGGAGGGGACGCCGGCCACGCCGTTCGCTCGTCTCGGTCTCCCGGAGCCGGATGCGTTGTCCGAGGTGCGGGAGGGGCAGGTGTGCGGGCCGTGCGAGGGTGGGGTGGACTGGCTCAAGGTGGCGGTGGCGCCGGTCGACGGACGGAGCAGCCGGGTCTACCTGCGGGCGGCCGACTGAGCCCGTGAGCACGTATCTCTGCTTACGGATCATGCACCACCCGCTACACTGACCGCGGTGGCCACGCCCTCCGGGCGCCCGCCGCGACCTGTCGCCGAGCATGACACGCTTGTCGTCAGACCCCCGCCTTCGTAGCTCAGGGGATAGAGCACGGCTCTCCTAAAGCCGGTGTCGCAGGTTCGAATCCTGCCGAGGGCACAGAGGAAGTAGCAGGTTAGGCATATGTGAAGCCCCTCGTTCGTTAGAACGAGGGGCTTTTTCATGATCGAAGTCCACAGGGAGTCCGCACCCACCCCACGGTCATGCCCTGTGGTCTCTCAACGGGCCGCGGCCCGCAACGCGGTCAGCCGCTCCTTGTACAGCTGACCCGCGGCGTACGAGGCCGCCTCTGCCGATGGCGCGGCCGACTCGATCAGATGATGAGCCCTGGCTTTCACCTCAGCCGACCACGCCAGCGCATGCTGCTGTGCCGACAGGCCGCACTGCTGCGGCTCCCCGGGCAGGCACAACGGAAGCGGCTGGCCGAGCTTGTTCGCGGCGTGCCGGACCATCCCGGCGAGCGTCGCCCACTGCTCCTCGGTCCGCTGCCCGCCGGGCGGGGCCGGCCAGCCGAGCAGGTGATCGCCGTGCGGGTCCATCAAGGTCCTCCTCGGTGGTCAGGTGGTCAGGTGGTCAGGTGGTCGTAGCGGCGGCCATCGGTGCCATCTCGGGGTCGCAGTGCCCGACGGAGGGAACGCACGGGCCGCACGGCCCGCACATGGGGAGGAACTGCGGCGGCGTGCAGGCGGCGGCGCCGGCTCCGTGGACGGCGGCTATCCCGGCCCGTGCCTCGGCCAGGCGGGAACCGGCCCAGATTTCCGCAAGTGTCCCGGAACGGACGTTGCCGACGTCGATGAACCGGCCCAGCACGCACGGCCAGACGGCGCCGTCCGGGCCGATGGCCACTTTCTCGTACGCGCAGTGCCCGCACAGGTCCTTGATCTGCGGGTGGACACCGGCGCCGGCCCGCCCGAAGGCACGGATACGGTCGCCTCCGACCTCATGCACCCCGATGGCGCGCAAGTCGGACACAGCCTGCATCGCGCGCTGCCCCTCCCGGAGGGAGACGACACCCCCGCGGATCGGGATCCCGAGGTCGACTGCCTTCGTGATGTTCGCGCGGGTCTTGCGGTGCGCGCCGCGGAGCCGGGTGATCGAGTCGTGCTCGGCGCCGTCATCGGAGTAGTAGCTCGTCGCCAGTTTGGCGCCGTGCGAGCTGATGGCCTCCCAGACGGCGAGCCGAATGTGCGTCATGTTCGAGAAGACTTCGACACCGAGCCCACGGGCGGACGCAGCGTGCGCGATCAGTTCGGGCAGGTACGGGTAGAGCGTCGGCTCGCCGCCGATGAACTGCACGTCGACTCCTCCCATGGCTGCGAACTCGTCGATCACCCGAACCCAGTCGGCGACCGTCATCGTCCCGTGGCCCTGGTCGGGTCCGGAGTCGGCGTAGCAGTGGTCGCAGCGTTCGTTGCAGAAGCCGGTGACCTCCAGCCACACGAACTTCAGTGCCCTGAGCTGGGGGGTGCAGTCGGGAAGGCCGCCGCAGGCAGGGCAGTAGGGGTCCGTGCCGCCGCACCGCGGGCACTTCGGTCCTGCGAAGATGCGTGGCCAGGTGGGGGTCAGAAAGCGCCGAGCACGATGGCGGCGAGGACGATCACCACACCCCGGTGCGGCCCCCGCGCGGGCAGCCCTTCGCGTGGAGCGTCGCGCCGCCCTCCGGGCCGCCGCCGGGGACCGGCGTCGCGCCGCAGGACGGGCAGCCGCGGGGCGGTGCACCGGCGGGAACCGGGCTCAGCTTCACCGGGGCTCGATGTTCTTGACCGCGGTGGTCAGCTCACGGCCGCCGCCGGCGGGACGGATGTAGGCGATCTCCGCCCACCGCGCGCCCGGGCCGTCGGCCGCGGTGACGTTCTCCACCCGCACAGCCATCAAGGTGCCCTCGGTGCCGGACGCGATGTCGCGCACCGGTTTGTGGAGCAGGGCGTGCGGGATGTCGGTTTCGGCGTGGTGTCGGGCGGCCATAGCGGGCTCCCTACCGTCGTCAGCGGGTGGTGAGACCAGCCTGACGCTCCGGAAGGGAGCGAATACTCACAGATCTGTGAGTGCCTACAGCCCGATCCAGCGAGCCATCCCCCCAAGGCCGTCCGGAGCCCGCCGGGACAGATGCACCAGCCCTCGGATCGTGGTCCGAGTGCCCGGCAGATGGCGTGTCTGCTCCGGCGCGACCTTTCGGGCCTGCGCAAGATGACACAGCGACGTCCTCGCTGAGCCCGCCTCCATTTCCACCAACGCCCGGTCCACGAGATACCGGGCTCGCCGGGACGTCAGCGTTGAAGCGGGGAGCTCCAGCGCGCGGGCCCGGCCGAGGGCCTGGTCGAAGTCGCCCAGCACGATCGACGTACCGATCTCGTGCAGCCGGACGTTCACCTGTCCGAAGCTGAGCCAGTGCACCTCGCCGGCATCGCCACCGACACGGTCCGCGAACTCCCGCGCCGCCGTCAGATGCGTCTCCACAGCGGTCCGGTCCCCGGCCTTCGCGGCCACCGTGGCCGCGCCCAGGTGGAGCTGCCCCGTTACCGCCAGGGCCTCACGGCTGGTTGCCCCGCCCAGGAGCGCCTGCCTGGACGAAATGAGCGGGATGGAGGTGGCGCACCGCCACAACGTCGCCCGCTTGTAACGCTGCACGGCCTCCAGGCACGGGTCCGACGCCTGTCCGGCGGCCCACCCCATCCGGTCCAAGGCGACGCGGGCGAGGTCCGGGTGGTCGAGTTTCAGCGCCACGTCGTGCGCCGTCCGGTACACCGACGCCAGAGCCTGCCACGCCGGCGTGGAGGGTGCCGTCCACGCCGTATGAGTCAGCTCCAGAATCAAGGGCGGGAGAGCCTTCGCTGCCGCGCGCAGATGCGTGGCTCGCACCTGCCGGCACAGCGCGTCCGCGGCAGCCACTGCCTCCGGCAGCGGGCGTACGGCGGGAAGTTCGGGGAGCGGACCGAGATCGTGCCGGTCGAGGGCCTCTCGGATGGGTGCGACCAGTGCGACCAGCCGGTCGGGAGGCAGGGAGGTCACGGCAGGAGGTCCTGTCAGCAGGGACGTGTCCACCCTGAGCGCCTGCGCCACAGCCGCGACGAAGCCAGGCGTTGCGGCGCGGGCTCCGCACTCCACCTGGTTCAAGAGGCTGAGGCTGTACGGGATGCGACTGGCGAGCTCGCGCTGTGTCAGGCGGGCGAGGCGCCGCTGCTCCCGGATTCGGGATCCGGCGTGGTCATCGTCTGGTGCGGGCATACCGGTCTCCGTCCACGACTCGTCACCATGGACGGTACCCACGCGCCGTGCGCCATGTGCGCCTTCGCCCCTGGACTCCTCGGGGAGCGGGGGAAATTGCATAGGCTCAGTCGTCATGACGACGAGGACTCTCTACCTGCTCTGCTCGGCAGCGCCGCCCGTGTTTGATGTCGCGCGGGTGGTTGAGGATGCGCAGGCGCGTGGGTGGGACGTGTGTCTCGGCCTGACGCCTACGGCCGCGGACTGGCTGGAGGGCAGGCTGCCCGGGCTGGCCGTCCTGACCGGGCACCCGGTCCGGAGCAGGTACAAGCGCCCCGGAGAGGTCGATGTGTGGCCCAAGGCGGATGCGGTGCTCGTTGCGCCGGCCACCTTCAACACCGTGAACGCGTGGGCACTCGGGCTCACGGACCGGTTCGTCGTCGGGGTCGTTGCCGAAGGCATCGGCAAGGGGATTCCGATGGCGGTGATGCCCTGCGTGAACGCGGCCTACGCCCAGCACCGCGCCCTGGAGCGGTCGTTGGCGGAGCTGCGGGAGATGGGCGTGCTGGTGCTGTACGGCGAGGGTGGGTTCGTACCCAACCGGCCCGGCGAGAAGGTCCCGTATCCGTGGGGGCTCGCCCTTGACGCCGTGGACGGTCTCGGCCGGTAGGCCGGCCCGGACGCACGAGAGCCTCTTGCTGCTTGACTGATTGCAGCCAGGACTCCTGGTCGTCAACTGCTGCGGGCTTTATGTGTGTTGTGGTTGTATGGGGGCGTGTCGCGTGACGCCGTCTACTGAGATGTGGGCCGGGCGGTGGTTGGGCAGGCACCTTTTCAGAGGACCGGGCCCATGGGCGTCTACGCCGCCGGCTACGGGTGATTTCTCTCGGTTGTTCCGCCGTTGTTGTCCGACGACGTATCGACGTGTGCATACCGTGAGGGATTACTTCTCCGTGTCATCTTTTGTTTCGTTCAATCAGCGTGTTATTGAGGAATTCAGGGCTTGTGGGGGGAAGGTCGGCGGGCCTTTCGAGGGAGCCGAGTTGCTTCTGCTCACCACCACCGGGGCCCGGTCCGGGACGTCGCATACCGTGCCCCTCGGGTTTCTCCGGGAGGGCGGCTCGCCGCTTGTTGTTGCTTCCGCCGGCGGGGCCGATCGGGATCCCGACTGGTATCGCAATCTGCTCGTCCGGCCCCTGGTGCGGGTCGAGACCGGGAGCGAGGAGTACGAGGCCGTTGCCGTGCCTGCCGTCGGGGATCGGCGCGAGGAGTTGTTCGCGCGGGTCGTGCGGGAGGAGCCCGGGTACGGGGAGTACCAGGAGCGCACCGCGCGCGTGATTCCCGTCGTGGTGCTCCAGCGGACGCATGAGGTGGACGTCGCCGAGGGCGGGATCGCCGGGAAACTGCTCGCCGTCCATGGCTGGCTGCGTGCCGAGCTGGAGTTGATCCGGCGGGAATCGGCCGCGTACGGCGGAGCCGCCTCCGTCGGAATGCAGTTGCGGCAGCATTGTCTGGCTTTCTGCCATTCGCTGGAGTTTCACCATCGGAGTGAGGACGGTGGGCTTTTCCCATACCTGGAGCAGCAGGAGCCCGGGCTGAGCGAGTTCTTCCGTCGGATCGAGGGAGAGCATCGGGTCATCGCCCGGCTCCAAGAGGAATTGGTACGGGCTCTCGACGCGCCCGGGGAAGATCTCAGCGGGCGCGTTCAGCGCATGAGTCGGGAGCTTGAGGCTCATCTCGACCGTGAGGAGGCTCAGTTGCTACCGGTGCTGCGGGCCCTGGGAGGGTCGGAAGGGTGATGTGCGCCTCGGCGCCGCCCTCCTCCCGGTTGCGGAAGACCAGGGCGGCGCCGAGGACCCGGGCCTGGCCCGCCGCGATGGTCAGGCCGAGGCCGTGCCCCTTGCTGGTGCCCTCCGTACGGAAGCGCTGCGGGCCCGCCGCGAGCAGGTACTCGGGGTAGCCCGGCCCCGCGTCGGCCACGGCCAGGGAGGGGCCGTCCACCGTGACCGTCACCGGGGCCGCTCCGTGGCGGTGGGCGTTGGCCACGAGGTTGCCCAGGATCCGCTCCAGGCGGCGCCGGTCGGTCTCCACCCGCGCCCCGGAGAGCACCCTCAGGGCGGTGTCGGTGCCCGAGGCGCGGATCGTACGGGCGGCCAGTTCGGCCAGGTCGCAGGAGTCCAGCTCGACGCGCTCGCTGCGGGTGTCCAGCCGGGAGATCTCCAGCAGGTCCTCGGTGAGGGCGCGCATGGCCCGCACCCGGTCCCGTACGAGTTCGGCCGGGCGGCCCGGCGGCAGCAGTTCGGCGGCGGCGTTCAGGCCGGTCAGCGGGGTGCGCAGCTCGTGGGCGACGTCCGCCGTGAAGCGCTGCTCGGCTTCGAGCTTGCGCTGGAGCGACGAGGCCATGGTGTCCAGGGCGCGGGAGACGGCCGCGACCTCGTCCTTGTTGCGCGAGCTGTCGTCGACGCGGGCGTCCAGGTCGCCGCCGCTGATGCGGCGGGCCACCTGCGCGGTCACGTGCAGGCGGCGGGTGATGCGGGTGACGCCGACGGCCCCGATGAGGAGGGTCACGCCGATGGCGAGGCCGGAGGAGCCGAGGATGGCCCGGTCCAGGTTGGCGATGGTGCGCTCGGCGCCGCGGAAGTCCACGGACACGGCTATGGCCGTACCGCGCTCGGCCGGGCCCGCGGCCCACATCACCGGGCGCCCGCGGTACGTACCCACCGCCGTGCCGCGTTTGCCGCCCGCGGCGAGGGCGCGCAGCTCCGGGGGCAGGCCGGCGGGGTCGATGCCCTCGCCGCGCGGCATGCGGGCGCCGTCCTCGTACGCCTCGATGGTGCGCTCCAATTTCAGGAGCGCCTTCTCGCGGGCCGTGCCGACGGTCTGGCGGGTCATGGCGCCGTGCACGAGGCAGCCCAGCAGTGCGGCGAGACCGCAGCACATGAGGGTGATGAAGACCGTGGCCTTCCAGGTCAGGGTCGAGGTCCAGGCGGGCAGACGCGGCTGCGGCCGCCGCCGCGCGCCGCGCTGCGTGTCGTTCATGGTCAGGTCACGGTAATGGGCCCGCCCCGGCGGGGGACCGGCGGGATCCGGCCTGTTCCGGCCGGTTCCGGTCGCTCACGGGTCGCTCACGGGTCGCTCATGATGCACCTGGGTCCGGACCGGCCCGTTCCGGGTCGCCCCGCCCCACCGGCCGCCCGCGTACCGCCCCTCAGCTCAGCCCGCTCGTCCGTTCCCCGATGCGGTCGCCCTGCGGAGTGCCGGCCCGCTTGAGTGCGGCCTTCGTGTGCGGGCCGCCCTTGACCTTGCTCCGGACCGGCCCGTCGAAGCCGTGGCCCTGCGGGCGCGGCGGCTGGGCGCCGCCCTGGGCCCGTTCGATGGCCGTGCGGACGTCCCGCTTCTGCTCTTTGCTCATCCCGTCGTCAACTCCCTCAGGAAGCACCCAATCGGACTACTGGGATCGTATGCACATATAGGGGTCTACGCACCCGGGCCGGTAGGCAAAGAATTCCGGCCAGGACGGCCGATCAGCGCCCCCCGGCCGCGACCGGAACGGGGCGCTCGGCCGCGACCGGAACGGGGCGCTCGGCCGCGCCCACCGCCACCCGCACCAGCTCCTCCGGGCACGGCGTGCCGCGCGGCAGCTGGTACTTCGCCGCCACCCGGTACTCCCCCGGCGCCGGAGCCAGCAGCTCCGTCCACACATCGCCCTCCGCGTCGGGCTCCGCCTTGAACAGGCACCCGGCCGCGTTCTCGTACTCCTTCGGCACGGACTGCCGCTCCTTCGAGCCGGCCGTCTCCTGCGGCGGCGCCACCGGCCTGCCCTCCGCGTCCACCAGCCCCAGCCACGGCGAGTGCGGGATCCGTACCAGCACCCGCCCGGCCTGCTTCACGTCCAGCACCAGCCGGTCGGCGCCCGCCCGCACCACGGTCGCGGGGCCCGCGACCAGGTCGGTGGGCTCCTGCACCTTGAACAGCTGCCAGTTCGCGTCGCCCCACACCTGCTGGAGGTACGGCAACCCCGCGCGCACCAGCTTCGCCTCGTCCTCCCCGCCCGAATCGGGTTTGTCGGCGGGCAGCACCACATAGTGCACGGCCCAGCGCTCCAGCCAGGCCCGGTAGCTGTCGGCGGTGAGGGTGTCGTCGTAGAAGAGGGGGTTGCGCTCCAGGTCGGCCTGCCGGTTCCAGCCGCGCGCGAGGTTCACGTACGAGGGGAAGGCGGAGGACTCGCGATGGCTGCTGACCGGGACCACCTCGACCCGGCCGCGCTCCGCGCCCGCCTTCTGGAGCTGGTCGACGAGGGGGGCCAGCTCGCGGTTCCAGGCGGCGACGGGGGTGGTGCGGACGATGTCCGTGATGCTGTTGAGGGTGATCCAGGCGTTCAGGCCGACGAGGGCGAGGAGCACGCCGTACCAGCGCCGGGTGCGCGGGACCTCGTAGGCGAGGGCGGAGAGCAGGACGGCGCCGCCGAAGAGCATCACCATGCGGGTGACGTTCGAGCCGACCTGGGAGTCGATCACCCAGGTCAGGAAGACGCCGAGGGCGTAGACGGCGGAGGCGATCCGGACCGTCTTCCAGCGCTTCGGCACGAGGAAGTGGATCAGCAGGGCGAAGAGGAAGGGCAGCCCGGCGGAGCCGATCTTCATCGGCTGGGTCCCGGAGAAGGGGAACAGCCAGGCGGACAGGCCGACGACGGCCACCGGGGCCAGCCCCAGCGCGTACGCACCCGGGCGCCGCCGGCTGAGGAACAGCGCGGCCGCGATCACCCCGAGGAAGAGCCCGGCGACAGGGCTGGCGGCGGTGGCGAGACCGGCCAGCGGGGCGGCGACGGCGGCCTTGGCCCAGCGCCGCTCGGCCCATTTGCGCGGCCAGCAGAAGACGGCGGCGACGGCGCCGAGGGCGAAGACGACGCCGAGGCCGAAGGTCACGCGGCCGGAGAGGGCGTTGCAGAAGAGGCCGTAGACCCCGGCCAGGGCGGGCCACAGCGGCTCGCGCACGGCGCGGCGGCAGCGGGTGAGGATCAGGGCGAGCAGGCCGGCCGAGACGGTGCCCGCGATCATCATCGTGGTCCGGACGCCGAGCATGTGCATGAGGTACGGAGAGACCACGCTGTACGAGACGGGGTGCATGCCGCCGTACCAGGCGAGGTTGTAGGCGGAGTCGGGGTGGCGTCCCACGAACTCGGCCCAGGCGTCCTGCGCGGCGAGGTCGCCACCGCTGTTGGCGAAGCAGAAGAACCAGACGACGTGCAGCACGGCGGCGACGGCGGTGGCAACGGCGACGGGGTGGCGGCGGAGGGGGTCGAGGGGGCGGCGGGCGCGGGGGCTGGCGGAACGGTCCTCCGGGGCGGCGGAACGGTCCCGCGGGCGGGTGGAGGGGGCCTCCGGTTCGGCGGGACGGTCCTCCGGGCGGGCGGCGGGAGCCTCCGGCCCGGCAGAGGGGGCTTTCGGTTCGGCGGAACGGACCTGCGGCCGGTCGGAGGGGGCCTCCGGGTCGGCGGAATGGCCCTGCGGCCGGACGGAGGGGGCCTCCGGGTCGGCGGAATGGCCCTGCGGCCGGACGGAGGGGGCCTCCTGGGCCGTGGAACGGTCCTCCGGGCGGCCGACGGGGGCCTCCGGCCCGGCAGAGGGGGCCTCCGGCCCGGCCGAACGGGCCTTCGGCCCCGCCGCGGGGACGGTGGGGGCGTCCGGGGGCGGGGGCGTTGCCGGGCCGCGGCTGTCCTGCTGCTCAGCGGTGCTCACTCCGCACTCCCCAACTCCCCGGCGCCTCAACACCTCGATCCGCACGGGCGCACACCTGCGTGCCCCGGTCCCAAGACGCGGACCGGCGCCCCGGGGTTGCCCGGGGCGCCGGAACCGCGGTGCGCGTCAGCCGACGCGCGTCAGCTTGCTGCCGATGCCCGGCGCCGCCAGATCGCTCTGGAGCGCCACCGGCACCTTGACCTGGCTGGCGCCGTCGCCGACGGTCAGCAGACCGACCTCCGTGCCCGCCTTGGCGGTCTGCGGCACGCTGCTGCCGCCGCCGTTGCCGAGCTTCACGTCCACGGTCAGCGAGGCCCAGCCGATGGCCTGGACCTCGGCAGTGGCCACGACCGGGGTGCGGCCGCCGAGCCCGTCGTCGACGTAGCCCACGACCTGGCCCTTCTCCACGACCTTCGCGCCCTCCAGGGACTTCTGGGTGGCGATGAGCAGCTGCTTGCTCGCGGCCAGCACGCTGTCGATGATCGGCGGCTTGTGCTGGGCGAGAACGGCGCCGACGATCAGCTGGTTGGTGTTGCCGATCTTCTTCTGGGCGGCGAAGAGGAGGTTTCCGCCGGCCTTCGTCGTCGTACCGGTCTTGATGCCGAGCGAGTCGTTGAAGGGGACCAGGCCGTTCCAGTTCCGCCATTCCTTGCCGGACGGGTCGGTCCACTTCGGCTTCTTGGTGATGTCGAGCAGCGTCTCGATCTCGACCAGCTTGAGGCCCAGCTTCACCTGGTCCTCGGCGGTGCTGACGGTGGTGGCGTCCAGGCCCGAGGGGTCGGTGTAGGTGGTGTTGGTCATGCCGAGTTCCTTGGCGGTGTCGTTCATCTTCTTGACGAACGCCTCCTGGGAACCGGCGTCCCAGCGCGCGAGCAGCCGCGCGATGTTGTTGGCCGAGGGGATCATGAGGGCGGCGATCGCGTCGTACTCGGAGATCTTGTCGCCCTCCTTGACGGTGTCGAGGGTGGACTCGTTGTTGACGGAGTCGTTCTTCTTGCCCTCGGTCTCGGCGGTCTTGTCGACGTCGATCATCGCGCCCTGCTCACCCTTCTTGATGGGGTGGTCGCGCAGGATGATGTACGCCGTCATCGACTTGGTGACGCTCGCGATCGGTACGGGCTTCTGCTCGCCGGACTGTCCGAGCGTGCCGAGGCCGGCGGCCGCCATGTACGCCTGGCCCTCGGCGGGCCAGGGGAGCTGGGGCTTGCCGCCGTCGAAGGTGTACGAGGACTTCGCGGTCATGACGAGCTTCGGCTCGGGGAGCGGGCGTACGAGCTGGACGATGCCGAGGACGACCGCCAGGAGCACGACGAGCGGGGTGTAGATCTTGATCCGCCGGACGGCGGTGCGGAGGGGGCTCGGCGGCGGGGGCGGGTTGTTGGTGAGGTCGGCCAGCATGTCCAGCGGCGGCTTGGGCGGCAGGGGCTGCTGGGTGGTGCGCTCGGTCCGGTCGGGGGCGCGGACGGTGGCCGCCTCGGGGGCGGGGCCCGGCGGGGGCGTGGCCGTGACCTTCTTGTCGAACCGGGGCCCGGCTTCGCCGGTCCGGAGGGGCACGAAGGTGCTGTCCTTGCCGGGGGCGGGGGCGGGCTTGCCGGTGCCGGGCGCGGCGGCGGCATTGCCCGTACCGGGCCGGTCGGTGCCGGGCTTGGCTGCGCCGGGCTGGTCGGTGCCGAGCTTGGCCGCGCCGGGCCGGTCGGTGCCGGGGGCGGCGGCCGTGCCCGTGCCGGGCGCGCCGGCGGGGTTGGCCGCGCCGGGCCGGTCCGTGCCGGGCTTGGCTGCGCCGGGCTGGTCGGTCTCGGGCTTCGGGGTGGCCGTGGCCGGCTTCACGGCGCGGAAGACGGTGGTGTTCGTGTCCTGGGCGGCCGGCGCGGAGTCCGCCTTCGGCGCCCGGAACACGGCGGTGGTCTCGCTGTCCTGCCCCTTCGGGGTGGGAACGGCGGCGGTGGTCTCACTGTCCGGGCCCGCAGCGGGCTTGGGCGCGCGGAACACAGCGGTCCGCTCGCTGTCCCCCTTGGCCGCGTCAACCCGAGGCACCCGAAACACAGCAGTCCGCTCACTGGCCTCCGGCCCACCCGGCGCGGCGTCCCCGCCGGGGCGCGCCTGGGCGCCACCCGCCTGGCCGGAGCCGCCCTGCTGCGCGGAGCGCTCGCTGGGGGCGACTGCCTCAGCGGAGCCCCCGCCCGAGCGGGCGCCACCCGCCTGGCCGGAGCCCGGCCCCTGCGGGGAGCCCGCCTTGGCGGCGTCGGCGCCGCCGGGACGCGTGTCAGCGCCACCCGGCTGGCCGGAAACAGCCTGCTGCGCGGAGCGCGCGTCGGCGCCAGCCGACTGGCCGGAACCGGACCCCTGCGGGGAGCTCTCGCCGGGAGCCCCGCCGGCCCGCTGGCCGGAACCCGACCCCTGGGCGGAGCGCGCATCGGAGGTGCTGTTGGCGGCGGAGGCCCCGCCGGGGCGGCGCTCATCGGCGCCAGCCTGCTGGCCGGAAACCGGGCCCTGGACGGAGCCGGAGCCCGCGCCGGCAGCGGAGGCCCCACCGGGGCGCTCACCAGCGGCGGAGTCAGCGCCAGAACGCTGGCCAGCGCCCGGAGGCTGCGCGGGGGTCGCCGCGTCGGCGGCGTCCTTGCTGGAGCGCGTGCCGGCGTCGGCAGGCCGGCCGGAGCCCTGCGCAGGGCCGGAGTCGGCTTCGGTCGGCTGGCCGGAAGGCGACGCCTGAGCGGACCCTGCGGCGGAACGATCAGCGCGGGCGCCGCCCCCGCCGGGGGACGGCCGCTGGCCGGAACCCTGCGCGGAGGCGGCGTCCTCGTCGGCAGCGACCGCCTGGCCGGAAACCGACCCCTGCGCGGAGCGCCCAGCGGCGTCCGAGCCTGCGGCAGCCGCGCGACCGGCGGCAGCTCCCGCGCCCCGGCCGAAGCCGGAGGGCTGGTCGGCGCCAGAGGCACGGTCTGCACCGGAAGCAGGGTTCGCGCCAGAGGCGCGCTCAGCCTCGGCGGCCCGCTCCGCGCCCGCGGCACGGTCCGTACCGGAAGCCCGGTCCGCAGCGGCGGAACGCTCGGCGCCGGAGGCACCGGAAGGCCGGTCGGCGCCGGAGGCGCGCTCAGCCTCGGCGGCGCCAGCCGTACCCGGGCGCGACTCCGCGCCCGAGGCACCGTCCGTGCCGGAAGCCCGGTCCGGGCCGGAGGGGCGCTCGGATTCGGAGGCGCGGTCTGCGGCGGGAGCCCGCTCGGGCTCGGAGGCGCGGTCCGCACCGGAGGCCCGCTCGGGCTCGGAAGCACGCTCCGGATCGGAGGCCCGCTCCGGCTCGGTGGGCCGGGCCGTCGAGGTGGGTGCGGTCGTCGACGGGTCCTCCGTGGAGGCCACCCAGGCCGCTACCGCCTCGCGGAGGGGGTCCCGTTCGGGTGGGGTGGTGGGGGCGGGGTCTCGGGGGCGGAAAACCGAGAGCCTCGGATCACGCTCCGCCGCTTCATCTACCGACTTGTCGGGGGACTCGCCCGCCACCGCTCCTCCTCATCGCCGTCACGTTCGGCTGTCCGAATGTCTAACAGTGTCCCGTCTAGGGGGCATCGCACCCGCGCCAGACGAGAACGACATAGTTGCCGGTTCCCCCACAAAGCGGCCACGCGCTCTCGACAGATGAATGTGAGAGGCGTCACCCTGTCACTCATCCACGCGGGGAGGCATGGATGGGCAGGAGCCGCAGAACAATTCCGGAGGAGCTTCTGCTGCTCGCCTTGGACCCGGCCACGGGTACCACGGCGCAGCCGCAGTCGCTCGACCTCGGCCTGGCCGGGGCACAGCTAGTGGAGCTGGCTCTGGCAGGACGGATAGCCCCTGATGGGGATCGTATCGCCGTGGTGATGCCACGGCCGACAGGAGATCCGACTCTGGACTCCGCACTGGAACTGCTGCGCAGGCGCGGCAGCCCGGTACGGGCCGTCCACTGGATCGGCGGACCCCGGCTGGGGCTCCGCCAGATTTACCTCGCTCATCTGGAGCGCTGCGGCATGGTCCATGCCGTCGCGGGACAGATGTGCGGAGTGCTGCCGACGACTCGCTACCAGGCGACGGACACGGACATCAGCCGGGAGATCCGAGCCCGGCTCGACAGTGCGATCCGCACCGGCGTACCGCCGGACCCGCGGACCGCGGCGCTCGCCGCACTGGCCCACGCGGTCGGCCTCGGCAAGCACCTGTACCCCGGCAACGAGGGGCGGTCGTCCAGGTCCCGGCTGCGGGACCTGATCCGGCACGACCCGATGGGCGGCCTCGTGGCGCACGCCGTGATGGACGTCCAGAACGGTGTGGCCGCACAGCCGCGCCGCGACCGCGCCCAGGCACCACCGGCCGCCCGGCCCACGGCGAGCGGCGTTCCGCTGCAGCCGCGCCGGACGGGTGCGATGGCCCGCGCGGCCGCGCACTGATCCACCGCACCAGAGCACCGAAGAACCACCACCGCACCGCCCTGGCGCGCGGGGTGGCGGGACCGGCGAACCGGCCCGCCACCCCGCGCGTCTGTGTTTTTCCCCGCCGTTCCCCAGCGCCGCCGCCCGCTTCGGTGGCAGTCTGCTCAGCATCAGACACGCAGAGAGACAGCTGCTGCACGACAGAAGAAGGCGGAGGTGCCGTTCACGTGGCGTCCAATGTCAATCCCACCGTCCGACGCCGCCGACTGGGAATGGAGCTGCGCAAGCTCCGCGAGGACAAGGGCATGACGGCCGAACAGGTCGCCGAGCGCCTCCTCGTCTCCCAGTCGAAGATCAGCAGGCTGGAGAACGGCCGTCGTTCCATCAGCCAGCGCGATGTCCGCGACCTGTGCGACGTGTACGAGGTCGAGGACCGCCGGCTGATCGACTCCCTCATGCAGATGGCGAAGGACTCCCGCCAGCAGGGCTGGTGGCACACCTTCGGCGACATCCCGTACAGCGTCTACATCGGGCTGGAGACGGACGCGGCCAGCCTGCGCACCTACGAGCCGCTGGTGATCCCGGGGCTGCTCCAGACCACCGAGTACGCCCAGGCCCTCGTCCGCGGCGCCTGGCCGGAGACGGCTCCGGTCGACGTGGAGAAGCGGGTCCAGATCCGGATGCACCGCCAGAAGCGGCTCTCCGAGACCGAGAACAACAACCCCGACCTCGGCCCGCTGCGCCTGTGGGCCGTGATCGACGAGGCCGCGCTGCGCCGGCGCGTGGGCGACCCCGGACTGATGACCCGGCAGCTGGAGTACTTGATAAAGCAGTCGGAACAGCCGCATGTCACCGTGCAGGTCATGCCCTTCGAGCTGGGCGCGCACCCCGGCGTGAACGGCCAGTACGCGATCCTCGAATTCCCGGACGCGGTCGACTCGACGGTGGTCTACATCGAGGGCGTGACGAGCGACCTGTACCTGGAGAAGGCCAACGACGTCCAGAAATACAGCGTCATGTACGAGCACCTGCGCGCCCAGGCCCTCGGCGTGGACCAGACCCGCGAGTTCATCGAGGACGCCATCAGGAGGTATTCCGAGATGAGCTGAAAGTCCAGGAATGCCGGAACCGGGGCGGCGGCGAGGAACGGCGCGGGACGGCGAAGGGGCGGCACCGTACACCGTCACCTACCGGCCACAGAAGACCCGAAACGAATATGCCACTCGGTCGGGTGAATGCCTCCTTCACCCGGCGGAAGCTGCGGGTAGCGTCCCTCACGTCGGCCGGAAATGACCGACGAGACACCGGAACTACTCGCACCGGAGAGAACCATGGCCATTCACCTGGGCTCGAACGACAACTGGGTCAAGTCCTCCTACTCCGCCAACAACGCCTGCGTCGAGGTCAAGTCCCCGGCCGCCGAGGCGATCGCCGTGCGCGACTCGAAGGCCCAGGACGGTCCGTCCCTCACCTTCGCGCCCGGCTCCTGGACCGCGTTCGTCACCGATGTCGCCGAAGGCCGGCCGGGGCGCCTGGTCTGAAGACCGCGTAGCGACCGCCCGCTGGACCTGGAGCCCTCTCGACCGACCCGCCGTCTTGGCCGAGGGGGCTCGGCCATGCCCGGCCGCATCCCGCCGGAGCGCTAGGCCGTCTCTTCCGGATCTTGCCGGGCCCGCGCTGCCCGGCACCGCACCTCATCCCCCAGACTCCGTCCGGGGGGACCCCCAGGTTGTCGGGACACCCGAGTACGTCCAGTACACGGGAGCCCCTCCGCCTTGCGATGCACGGCACCGGACAACGCGGGCTGACCCGACAAGATCCGGAAGAGACGGCCTAGCGGAGCTGGTCCACGTACCGGTCGGTCCCCGGCACCGTCGGGATGAAGGGGGCGACCAGCTCCACCCGGCCGAGCCCCGCCTCCGCGGTCTCCGCGTCGAGTCCGCGAAAGCGGTCCCAGCAGGCCCGGGGGTCCTCCTCCAGGAACCACAGCAGCGTGAGCCGGGTGCCGACGCCCTCCACCTGCTTGACGTAGGTCATCCGGTCCCCGGGCAGCGGGGTGGGCCGGAAGACGGTCACCATCGCCGCCGGGGAGCCGTGCAGCCGCCGCGGCAGGGCCCGCGAGCACAGCCACTCCAGCAGCTCGGCCCGCCGCTCGGGCCCGTCGGCGTCGATCACCTCCAGGACGAGGCCCGCGTACGGGTGGTCGAGGGCGTGCAGGTCCCGGGGGCCGGCGGCGCCGTCGCGGTAGACGGTCGCCGCGTGGTCCTGGAAGGCCGTGAAGACGTGGGTGCGGGCCTGGTGGACGCGGCCGTCGCGGTTGAGCCGCTTGTTGATGCCGACGGTCCACTTCATGTGCTCGTCGTAGCGGCCCTCGGTGATCCAGTACGTGGAGAGGTAGCAGCCGGCGGTGACCGGCTCGGCCACGGCGGACTTCTCCGGATAGCGCAGCTCCTGGAGCTCGCGCGTGGCCACCCAGCGGCGCCCGGCGTACATCCAGGGCATGGCCATCGCGCCGGCGTAGTAGTGGTCGTCCTCGTACCAGCGGTTGTACGCGTACTCGTGGCCCGGGTGCGGTTCCACCATGGTGATCAGCGCATGGCCGGGGCGGACCCCGTAGGGGCCGACGGACGCGAGGGCCGCGTAGTCGTCGGGGCGGGTGTCGGGGCGGGGGGTGTGTCCGGTGTCCTGCCCGGGGTCCTGCTCGCCTGTCGTCATGGCAACGGTCTAGCTGATGCCGCGTCAGAAGGGCAGCCCCGCGACGGCCCCGGACCGCCCCGGACCGCCCTCAGTGCGAGATGGCGACCTTGAGCAGCACGATGAGCAGCCCGAGGAAGAGGTTGATCGCGGCGGCCAGCGCCATCATCCGCCGCGAGGCCCCGGCCCGGCTGGCCGCGACCGTGCCCCAGCCGATCTGGCCGACCAGCGCGACGATGAGCGCGAGCCACACCGTCCCGTGCCCGCCCAGCCCGAACCACGGGCTGACGGCCACGGCGAGGGCGGGCGGGAGGGCCGCCTCGATGATGGGGCGTTCCTCGCGGGAGGTCTCCCGGACCACCCGCCAGCTCAGCCGCCGCACCATGCGGGCGCCGAACAGCCGGGCGAACACGTGTGCGGCCCAGAAGACGATGCCCGTGCCGAGGAGCAGTGCGATGAGCTGAAGCCGGGGGAAGGGACCGGGCGCGCCGGCGCCCACCACCACCGAGGCGGCCAGCATCGACCCGTACACGGCGCCGGAGTAGTCGGCCTTGCCGGCCGGCCGGTCCTGGCGGCGCGGTACGGGCGTCGTCACGTGCCCGCGGCCTGCACGGGCTGCCACTCGATGTCCTTCACGAGGCTCTTCCTTCCGCGCGGGGCAGTGGGACCACCGGGTACGGCCCATTGTGCGGCCGCCCGGCCCGGCGGGCATCCGCACGGGCCGGGGGCATCCGCGCGGCCCGGCGGGCATCCGCGCTGCCCGGGGCACTCGCACTGCCCGGCGGGCACCCGCACGGCCGGGGGCACCCGCGCTGCCCGGCGGGCATCTGCACGGCCCGGCGGGCATCTGCACGGCCCGGCGGGCATCTGCACGGCCCGGGGCGTCCGCACGGAGCGGGAATCCCGCACGGCCCGGGGCACCCGCGCTGCCCGGCGAGCATCCGCACGGCCAGGGCATCCGCACCGCCGGGCCGGGATCCGCACGGCCAGGGGCCCGGGGCCCGGCCCTCCGGCCCGCCCGGCCCTTCCCTCCGCCACCCGGCTCCCCTAGCCTGACGACCCGTCAGGTGCACCTCGTACCCCTACACACGCCGCCGCGGAGGACCGCCATGCTGCTGCAAGGGAAGACCGTCATCGTCTCCGGCGTCGGGGCCGGGCTCGGGCACCAGGTCGCCGCCGCCGTCGTGCGCGACGGCGGGAACGCCGTGCTCGGCGCGCGGACCGAGGCGAATCTCGCCAAATCCGCCGCCGAGATCGACCCCGACGGCCTCCGCACCGCCTACCGCACCACCGACATCGCCGACGAGGAGCAGTGCGAGGCACTGGCCGCGCTCGCCCGCGAGCGCTTCGGACGGCTCGACGCCGTCGTGCATGTGGCCGCGTGGGACTCGTACTTCGGGGGCCTGGAGGACGCCGACTTCGGGACCTGGCAGCAGCTCCTCGACGTCAACCTGCTCGGCACCCTGCGCATGACCCGGGCCTGCCTGCCCGCCCTCAAGGAGAACGGCGGGGCCGTCGTCATCATCGGCACGCAGTCCGCCGTGGCCGCGCCGAGCGAAGTGCGGCAGGCCGCCTACGCCTCCTCCAAGGGGGCGCTGACCTCCGCGATGTACTCCTTGGCGCGCGAGCTCGGGCCGTACCGGATCCGCGTCAACACCGTGCTGCCGGGCTGGATGTGGGGGCCTCCCGTACAAGCCTTCGTCACCTTCACCGCGCACACCGAAGGGGTGCCCGAGGCCGAGGTGCACGCCCGGCTCACCCGGCGGATGGCGTTGCCCGACCTCGCCACCGACGGGGACGTGGCCGATGCCGCCGCCTTCCTCGCCTCCGACCGGGCGCGGGCGATAACCGGCCAGTCCTTGCTGGTCAACGCCGGTGAGCTGATGAGATGAGCCCCTCCACCGGCGCCACGTCGGATCGTATGCTCGCCGTATGACCACTCCGAGTGACGCTCCGACCGACAACGCGATGCGCCGCGCGCTGCGCCGGGCCCGCGACGGCGTCGCGCTCGACGCGACCGAGGCGGCCGTACTCCTCCAGGCGCGCGGCGAGGCGCTGACCGATCTCGCCGCCTCCGCCGCCCGTGTCCGCGACGCCGGCCTGGCCGCCGCGGGCCGGCCCGGTGTCATCACGTACTCGCGCAAGGTCTTCATCCCCCTCACCCGTCTCTGCCGCGACAGGTGTCACTACTGCACCTTCGTCACCGTCCCCGGCAAGCTGCGCCGGGACGGGCACGGCATGTACATGTCCCCGGACGAGGTCCTCGCCATCGCCCGCGAGGGCGCCGCGATGGGCTGCAAGGAAGCGCTGTTCACCCTCGGCGACCGGCCGGAGGACCGCTGGCCCGAGGCCCGCGAATGGCTCGACGCGCACGGGTACGACGACACCCTCGCCTACGTACGCGCCATGGCCGTCCGGGTCCTGGAGGAGACGGGCCTGCTGCCGCACCTCAACCCCGGGGTCATGTCCTGGTCCGAGCTCCAGCGGCTCAAGCCGGTGGCGCCGTCCATGGGGATGATGCTGGAGACCACCGCCACCCGTCTGTGGTCCGAGCCCGGCGGCCCCCACCACGGCTCCCCCGACAAGGAACCGGCCGTGCGGCTGCGGGTGCTGGAGGACGCGGGGCGCTCGAACATCCCCTTCACCACCGGTGTGCTGATCGGCATCGGGGAGTCCTACGAGGAGCGCGCGGACGCCTTCTTCGCGCTGCGGCGGGTGCAGCGCAGCTATCACGGCATCCAGGAGGTCATCGTCCAGAACTTCCGCGCCAAACCGGACACCGCGATGCGCGGGATGCCGGACGCGGAGCTGGAGGAGCTGGCCGCGGCGATCGCGGTGGCCCGGCATGTGCTGGGGCCGGGCGCGCGCATCCAGGCGCCGCCGAATCTGGTGGACTCCGAGTACGCCCTGCTCATCGGGGCGGGCATCGACGACTGGGGCGGGGTCTCCCCGCTGACCCCCGACCACGTCAACCCGGAGCGGCCCTGGCCGCACATCGAGGAGCTGGCCGCGCGGACGGCGGCCGCGGGCTTCGCGCTGCGTGAACGCCTCACCATCTACCCGGAGTTCCTGGAGCGCGGCGAGCCCTGGCTGGACCCGCGGCTGCTGCCGCACGTACGGGCGCTGGCGGATCCGGGGTCCGGGCTGGCGGACGAGTCGGCCGAGGTCGTGGGCCGGCCCTGGCAGGAGCCCGACGAGGGCTTCGCCGCGTACGGCGGCGGCACCGGCCGCACCGACCTGCACACCGCCGTGGACACCGAGGGCCGCACCGGGGACCGCCGCGCGGACTTCGACCATGTCTACGGCGACTGGGAGGCCCTGCGCGAGGCGGCCGCGCCCGGCATGGCCCCCGAGCGCATCGACACGGACGTACGGGCCGCCCTCGCGCGGGCCGCGGACGACCCGGAGGGGCTGACCGACGCGCAGGCGCTGGCGCTGCTGCACGCGGACGGGCCGGCGCTGGACGCGCTGTGCCGGGTCGCCGACGACCTGCGGAAGTCGGTGGTGGGCGAGGACGTCACCTACATCGTCACGCGGAACATCAACTTCACCAATGTCTGCTACACCGGCTGCCGTTTCTGCGCCTTCGCGCAGCGGCGTACGGACGCCGACGCCTACACGCTCTCGCTGGAGCAGGTCGCGGACCGGGCGGCGCAGGCGTGGGAGGTGGGCGCGGTGGAGGTGTGCATGCAGGGCGGCATCCATCCGGACCTGCCGGGGACGGCGTACTTCGACATCGCGCGGGCGGTGAAGGAGCGGGTGCCGGGGATGCACGTGCACGCCTTCTCCCCGATGGAGGTGGTCAACGGGGCGACCCGCACGGGGATGTCCGTACGGGACTGGCTGACGGCGGCCAAGGAGGCCGGGCTGGACTCGATCCCGGGGACGGCGGCGGAGATCCTGGACGACGAGGTCCGCTGGGTGCTGACGAAGGGCAAGCTGCCGACGGCGGACTGGATCGAGGTGATCACCACCGCGCACGAGCTGGGCATCCAGTCCTCGTCCACGATGATGTACGGGCATGTGGACCAGCCCCGGCACTGGCTCGGGCACTTCCGGACGCTGTCCCGGATCCAGCAGGAGACGGGCGGGTTCACGGAGTTCGTGACGCTGCCGTTCATCCACACGAACGCGCCGGTGTACCTGGCGGGCATCGCGCGGCCGGGGCCGACGGTACGGGACAACCGGGCGGTGACGGCGATGGCCCGGCTGCTGCTGCACCCGCACATCCCGAACATCCAGACGAGCTGGGTGAAGCTGGGGGCGGAGGGGGCGGCCGAGATGCTGCGGTCGGGGGCGAACGATCTCGGGGGGACGCTGATGGAGGAGACCATCTCCCGGATGGCGGGCTCGGGTTACGGCTCGTACAAGTCGGTCCGCGACCTGGTGGCGGTGGCCTCCGCGGCCGGCCGCCCGGCGCGTCCGCGCACGACGCTGTACGGGGAGGTCCCGCAGGAACGCCAGGAGACGGCCCGCACCTCGGACGGCCACCTGCCGGCCCTGCTGCCGGTACTGGACTGAGGGGGGCGGGGGCGGGGACTGGGACTGGGCCGACTGATCGGGGACCCACATTCCGGCTGATCTTCCCCACCTTCCGAATCCGACCGAACCTGTCCACTACAGTGCGGATTCCGCACGCGGGCGCCGCGCAACGACCGACCCGGTCGGCGGGGGCGGCGGGCACCGGGGGTGAGAAGTGACCGACACACACAACAACGTCACGGCGTCCGCACCGACCACGGGACCCGTCCCCGTGCCGCCCCAGGGCCCGGCCGGCCCGGAAACACCGCCCCCCGCCGGGCCCACCCCGGACACCCCCACCGCCGAACGGGGCACCACGGGCACGGGCACGGCCCGCGCAGCAATTGCACCCGAGGCTGCGGCCCACGCGGCAGGCGAGCCCGAATCCGGGCTGCCGGGCACGAGTACGGCCCACGAGGCCGCCGGGGGCGCGGGCGCAGCCCCCGCGCACAGCGCGGGCGTGGCCCCCACCGGCGGGCAGCGCCGGGTGGCAGCCGGGGCGCGGACAGCCGCCGGAGGTGCCGCCGCGCCCGGTGGGGCCCGGGGTGGGCTCTGGGGGCGGGCTCAGCAGCAGGAGTTTCGGGGGCGGGTTCGGGGGGTGTTGCTCGGGGCGGCGCTGGGGGACGCGTTCGGGGGGCCGGGCGACCCGGGGCGGGGTGTGCACGGGGGCCGGCCCGGGGTCGTGGGTGCTGCGACGCAGCTCAGCCTGTTCACCGTCGACGGGCTCATACGGGCCCACGTGCGCCGCGACAGCGGTGCCTGGCATCCGCCCACCGACATCCACCGCGCCCACCGCCGCTGGCGTGCCACGCAGTACGACTGGGGCCCCGACGAGCGCCGCCCCGACAACGGCTGGCTCGCCCGCGAGGAATGGCTCTACGCCCGCCGCTCCCCCGACCGCGCCTGCCTCACCGGCTTCGCGGACGACACCCTCGGCACCCTCGACCGCCCCAAGAACCCCGACGCCCGCGGCGCCTCCGCCGCCACCCGCTCGGCGCCGTTCGGGCTGCTGATCGGCTGGGAGCCGTCCCTCGTCCTCCAGCTGACCGTGGAGTGCGCCGCGCAGAGCCACGGCCACCCCACCGCCCAGCTGTCCGCCGGCGCCCTCGCCGTCATCGTGCACGGCCTCACCCGCGGCGACTCCCTCGACTCCGCCGTCCAGCGCGCCCTCGGCCTGCTCGGCGCGCGCCCGGGGCACCGGAGCGTGACCGACGCCCTCCAGCGCGCCCTGGCCGCCGTCACCCAGGGCCCGCCCTCCGCCCGGGCCGTGGAAGCACTGGCCTCGGCCGAGCCGGAGGAGGAAGAGGAAGAGGCCGCCGCGGCCCTCGCCGTCGCCGTCTACTGCGCGCTCGTCGCCGAGGACTTCGTCCACGGGCTGCGCCTCGCCGCGCACCACGGCGGCGGCGGCCCGGCCGCCGCCGGGGCCCTGTGCGGGGCCCTGCTCGGCGCCCTGCACGGAGAAACGTCCCTGCCCGGCGCCTGGCTGGCCGAGCTCGAAGGCCGCGCCACCCTGCTGGAGATCGCCGACGACTTCGCGCTGGAGCTGACGCAGGGCCCCGCCCTGCACGGCCCCGCCGCGCCCTCCTCCGGCTGGACGGCCCGCTACCCGGTCGCCGACGCCGCCGCCCCGGCCGGCTGACGCCCCCTCAACAACGCCGCCCGCAGCCCGTACCGTGGCGGGTCCCACGTACCGGAGGTGTCAGCCATGCGGATCGCCACGACCATCTTCCTCACCGACCGCACCGTCTCCCCCGTCTCCCTCGCCCGCATCCTGGAGGAGCGCGGCTTCCACGGCCTGTACCTGCCGGAGCACACCCACATCCCGGTCAGCCGCGACACCCCCGCCCCCATGGGCGGCGAACTGCCCGAGATGTACGGCCGCACCCTCGACCCCTTCGTGGCCCTCGGCCAGGCCGCCGCCGTCACCGAACGGCTCGCGCTCGGCACCGGCATCACCCTCGTCGCCCAGCACGACCCGATCGGCCTCGCCAAGCAGGCGGCCACCCTCGACCACCTCTCCGCGGGCCGCCTCACCCTCGGCATCGGCTACGGCTGGAACGTGGAGGAGGCCGCCGACCACGGCGTCGAGTGGCGCACCCGCCGCGAGCTGGTGCGCGACCGGATGGCCCTGATGCGGGCCCTGTGGGCGCCCGAGCCGACGGCCCACGTGGGCGAGTTCTGCTCGGTCCAGGCCAGCACCGCCTTCCCGAAGCCCGCCCGGCCGCCGCGCGAGCTGGCCCCCGGCGTCCCCCTGCACGGCCCCCGCACGCTGATCGGCGGCGCGGCCGGCCCGAAGCTGTTCGCCGCGATCGCCGACCACGCCGACGGCTGGCTCCCCATCGGCGGAGGCGGCCTCACCGAGGCCCTGCCCGTACTGCGCCGGGTCTGGGAGACCGCCGGGCGCGACCCGAAATCCCTCCAGGTGGTCCCGTACGCCGTCCACCCCAGCCCCGGCAAGCTCGCCCACTACGCCGACCTCGGCATCGAGGAGGTCGTCCTCCAGCTCCCGTCCGCCCCGCGGGACGAGGTGCTGCGCCGGCTGGACGGCTTCGCCCAGTACCTCTGAGCGGCGGCCGCCCGCCTACTGCTCCTCGTGCGGGAAGCGGACGAGCGGCGCCGCGCCCGCGAAGAAGGTCTTCGCGCGGATCAGCGCCCGCTCGTCGTCCCGCACCTGGCCCGGCCGGGAGCCGTTGCCGAGCAGGACGCCGCCGAAGCGCATCCCCATGTACGCCGCCGTGTGGTGCAGGGAGGTGCGCAGCCCGTCGGCGACGATCTCGTCCCGGTCGGCCATGGCCGTGACGCCCCACAGGGTGCGCCCCGCCATCCGCCGCTTGAAGTCCAGACCGGGTACGCCGAGCCAGCCCGACCAGTAGTCCAGGTAGCGCTTGGTGTGCGCGGAGAGGGAGTACCAGTACAGCGGCGAGGCTATGACCACGTCGGTGGCGGCGAGCGTGAGCCGCCGCAGCTCCTCCTCCCGCTCCCCCACCGGCCAGGTCCCGTCCTCGTGCCGGCCGTCCTGGAAGTCGGGCAGCGGGTCCTTCGTCAGGTCCACCCAGTGCTGGGCGGTCCCGGCGGGCAGCTGCTCGGCGGCGGCCCGGGCCAGGATCTCGGTGTTGCCGTCCGGCCGGGCGCTGCCGAGGACGAAGAGGAACGTGCGCGGGGCGGCATCCGGGCCGGTGGCGCTGCTGCTGCTGTCGATGGTCATGTCCGCTGCTCCGATGCTCCGAACGGCAAGTACCTCGCATGCAACTCCGGCCCCGGGCAGCGGTATTCCACGGGACGCCCGCGCTCCACGACCCGCTGTGCGCGGCGGTGGCGGTGACCGGCGCCCGGCGGCGCCGCGGAGGCGTCGGCTATCGTCCCTGCGGTGAAGCTGATGAACCGACCCCTCCGGCGCCCGTCCGCCCCGCCCGCCGCCTCCGCCTCCGGTGCCCCGGCACCGGGCGCCGCCCGGCTCGGCTGGCTGGACGCGCTCCGCGGCATCGCCGCCCTGATCGTGGCACTGCACCACTTCGACGTGCTGCGCATGCTGCCGTTCGGGGGCACGATCTGGCGGAACTTCGACATGGGCCTGTTCGGCGTCATGCTGTTCTTCATCGTCAGCGGCTACATCATCCCCGCCTCGCTGGAGCGCCGGGGCGACGTCCGCGGCTTCTGGATAGGCCGGATCTTCCGGATCTACCCCGCCCTGATCGCCGCGTTCGCGCTCTCGATCATGATGCTGCCGAAGGGCGACGGCTCCGTCGCCCTCCTGCGCACCGGCGACGACCTCGTCTCCCTGGTGGCCAACGGCCTCATGCTCCAGGACCTGCTCGGCGTGGTCAACGGCATGAACGTCACCTGGACGCTCTGCTACGAGATGGTCTTCTACTTCCTCGTCACCGCCCTCTTCACCCGGAACCTGCACCGCCACAGCGCCCCCATCGCGGTCGCCCTCGCCGGCGTCGCCCTCGCCGTCGGCACCGCCGTCGGCAGCCATCTGCTGGTCTCCGGCCCCGGCTCGGTCCGCCTGCTCCTGCTGATCGTCACCCCGCTGGTGATCGCCGGTCTCGCCGCCGTCCTCAGCGGCAACCGCGCCCTGACCCAGGCCGGCGCCCTGCTGCTGGCCGGCGTCGGCCTGGTGCTGATCAGCCTCAACGGCCGCGCCCCCGCCTTCGAGACCTGGATGATCTTCGCGACGATGTTCGCGGGCACCGCGGTCTACCGGGCGCAGCACGGCCAGCTCGGCCGCACCCCCGCCCTGCTCGCCTGCGGCTTCGTCATCGTCGCGGGCGTGCTCGTCGGCTGGCTCCACAACCGCGGCGAGATCGTCGAGCACACCTGGACCGCGAGCTGGCAGTCCTGGTCCCTCTCCTACTTCGCCGCCTGGGCCTTCTTCGCCGTCGGCTTCCTCCTGCGCAAGCGGCACTTCCCGAAGGTCCTCACCTGGCTCGGCGCCGTCAGCTTCTCCCTCTACCTGGTGCACATCCCGCTGCTGCGCACCATCGAACCGGTCTTCGGCATCCCGCCGCTGCCCACCTCGGTCCTCGGCCGGATCGCCTGGACGGCGATCTTCCTCGGCGTGCTGCTCGCCGTCAGCCACCTGATGTACCGCTTCGTGGAGATGCCCATGCAGCGCCTGGGCCGCCGCGTGCAGCAGTCCGTGAACCGCCGCCACCCGGCGCCCCCGGCCCCGCCCGCCGAGCCCGCCCGCACCGCTCCGGTCCCGGCCGGCTCATCGGGAGGCTGACGGCTCCTCCGGCCGCTCCTGGGGCCAGAAGCGGGACAGGGCCGCCTCCTTGTACGGGGTCGGGGTCACGCTCAGGTCGCCGGCGAAGGGGCGGTCCAGGGCCACCACCAGGAGCAGGCTGAAGCCGATCAGAGCGGACACCGCGGCCACGAAGAGCAGTTGCATCCGCAGGCTGCGCAGGCCGAACAGGAACGTCAGCGGGACGATCACGAACGCGCCCCCGTACACGAGGACCTGGAGCAGCACCGGCAGCGAGGTCTCGGCCATGGTGACGCGGGCCCGGCGCTGGGTGTTGACGTCGCCCAGGCGGGTGACGGCCTCCGCGTAGAAGGTCTCGGCCCGGGGGCCGCGCGGCTCGTACGCGAGCAGGGCCTCGTACAGGCCGTGCGTCTGGGCGGCGGTGGCCTCGAAGCTGGGACGGCCCTCGCGCATCAGCGGCCACTGCACCTCGACCACCGCGTGGGTGTACGCGCCCACCGCGGTCTGGACGCGGGCGCGGTCGGCCGGGGGGAAGGCGTCGGCGCTGCGGACCACGGCGGCGAGCCCGCTGGCCTCGGCGGCGACGATGGTCTCGGTGTTCTCCCGCTGGGTCCACAGGGTGACCACGACGAAGGCCAGGATGATGCCGTAGATCGCGCCGAACATGCCGAGCGCGACCCCGACCATCTCGTTGTGCTCGCCGCCCGCGAGATGCGGGAAGCGGCGGCGGGCGGCCGCGCTCCCGGCGACGGCGAGGCCGGTGAGGCCGCCGACGAGGAGCACGGCGATGACGGACGTACTGAGGTGGTTGAGCAGCCAGAGGATCATGCGCTGCTCAACGAGCGGTCCGCGCCGACCGCCCCACCCGTTCCGCCCGGCCCGTTCCGCCCGGCGCGTTCCGCTCAGCCCGCCTTCGGGGTCTTCGGCAGGCCGGAGCCCAGGGCCGAGCCGGCGCCCGCGAGGGAGGTGTCCGTGGCCTGGGAGGCCGCTCCGACCGCGCCCGCGGTGACGCCGATCGCGGTCCTGGTGTCCTCGACGGTCTGCGCGGGGTGGTCGACGATCTCCAGGACCCGCCCGGCGACGGGCGGCGCCTGGTCGGCGGTGGCGTCGGCGTGCGCCGCGACGGGGGTGAGGGCGAGGGCGGCGCCCCCGGTCAGTACCAGGGAGGCGAGGGTGCGCTTGATGGCAGTCATGCCCGGCCCAACGACCCCACCGCACCCGGGGTCACCACCCGGAACACGAGGAGTGCCGGACACGCCGACGACCCCGGACCGGGGGGACCGGTCCGGGGCCGTCGTATGACTCACCCGGTTGACGTGCGACGCGGAGGTCAGCTCTCGTCGACCAGCGACGGCGTGGACTTCGTCAGGACCTCGCCGCGGAAGAAGGCCGGGCTGCGGCGCTCGGTGACGAACATGATCACCAGGCCGAGCGCGAGCAGGCCGACGCCGATGATGAACACGCTGCCCACGCCGAGGACCGTGGAGCCGGAGCCGTAGGCCGGGTCCCACATGTCGAAGAGGGTCTTGCAGAAGACCGCGGCCAGCAGCACCCCGCCGAGGACGGGGAAGACGCCCTTGAAGAACAGGTCGCGGGAGGAGCGGCGCAGCTCGGCGCGGAAGTACCAGGCGCAGGCGAAGGCCGTCAGCGAGTAGTAGAAGCAGATCATCAGGCCGAGGGCGAAGATCGTGTCCGTGAGGACGTTCTCGCTGACCAGGGTCATCACCGTGTAGAAGAGCCCGGTGGCGACGCCCGCCATGACGGTGGCGCGGCCGGGGGTCTTGAACCGCGGGTGGACCTTGGCGTAGGAGGGCGGCAGCGCCTCGTACGTGGACATCGCGAGGACCGTGCGCGCCACCGGGATGAAGGTGGTCTGCAGGGAGGCCGCGGCGGAGGCCAGGACGGCGACGAAGAGCAGGATGCCGAGGACCGGGCCCATCACGGGGCCGGCGAGGGCGGCGAAGACGTTGTCGGAGGTCTCCTCGTTGGCGAGGCCGAGTCCCTCGCCGCCGGAGCCGACGGCCATCTGGGCGGCGACGCCGGTGGCCAGGTAGGAGCCGACGAGGACGACCATCGCGATGAGCGAGGCGCGGCCGGGGGTCTTCGCGGAGCCGGTGGTCTCCTCGTTGGTGGCCAGGCAGGCGTCCCAGCCCCAGTACATGAAGATCGAGAGGGAGAGTCCGGCGGTGAAGGCCGCCATGGACTCGACCGCGAAGGGGTTCATCCAGGACCAGGAGAAGTCCAGGCCGGTGTCGAAGGTGCCCGCGGACGCCTTCTGGAAGGCCATGGCGACGAACACGGCGAGCACCAGCAGCTGGAGGCCGACCAGGCCGTACTGCACGCCCTTGGTGGCGGTCATACCGCGGTAGCTGATGGCGGTGGCGAGGGCGATCAGCGTCAGGCAGGTGGCGATGTGGACGAGCTTGTTGTCGTCGAGGGCGGCGATCGACGGATTGCCCGTGATCTCACCGGCCAGCAGCCAGAAGTAGGAGGTGGCGACGCCCGCGAGGTTGGAGAGCACGATGATCGTGGCGATCACCAGGCCCCAGCCGCACATCCAGCCGATGCGCGGGCCGAACGCCTTCACGGTCCAGGTGAAGGAGGTGCCGCAGTCCGGCATGGCCTTGTTGAGCTCGCGGTACGCGAAGGCGACCAGGAGCATGGGCAGGAATCCCACGAGGAAGATCGCCGGCATCTGCAGGCCGACCTCGCCGGCGGTGGAGCCGAGGGTCGAGGTCAGGCAGTAGACGGGGGCGACGGTGGAGATGCCGATGACGGCGCTGCCCAAGAGCCCTACGGACCCCTTGCCGAGGCCCTTGCCGCGGACATCGCCGTCGGCGACGCCGCTTACCGTGTCTCCGGCCCGAGGCCGCACGTCCAGCTGAGTCATGGGTCAGGACGTTAGATGCTGCGTTTTCCACATCTGGAAGTTTGAACTCCGGAAGCCGGAGCCCTGGATTTCCTTCGAATCCTGAGACACGCAGCATTCATACGGACTTAATACAAGGTTCGCTGAGGCATCCACCCGTGGTTCGCGAGGAGCCACCGACGGCTTTTCGGCATACGGAAACCGCAGGCATGTCCGTTTTGGGCGTTTCCAAACTTTCCCTCGTGACTTTGCGGTGACCACTGGTAACAGCGGCCGTTCCCGCCCGCCGCCGCCTGCCCCCGCCCGTTGTCAGTGCCCTCCGCGACACTGGCCCCATGCCCACGGCCGATGAACTGCTCAGTGCGGAAACCGTCACCCACCTCGCCCGGCTGCTCGCCCGCGCGGCCGGCAGCCGGTCCGCCCCGGCCCTGCTGGAGCGCGCCCGCTCGCTCGACGGGCTGTCCTACAGCGGCCGCGTCGCCGCCATCCGCGATGCCGTGCTGGCCGACCTGCCCGCCGACTGGCCCGGCTTCGAGGCCGTGGTGCGCACCGCCCTCAGCGATCCCGCCTTCACGGGCTGGATGACCTTCCCGGTGAACGAGGCCGTCGCCGTGCGCGGCCTGGCCGCCTTCGAGCCGGGCCTCGCCCTGCTGCGCGCGCTCACCCCGCGCCTGACCGCCGAATCCGCGGTACGGCCCTTCCTGCGCGCCGACCCGGCCCGCGCCCTGGCCGTCGTACGGGAATGGACCGGCGACCCGGACCCGCACGTACGGCGCCTCGCCAGCGAGGGCACCCGGCCCCGGCTGCCGTGGGCCCCGCAGCTGCCCGCCTTCGTCGCGGACCCGCGCCCCGCCCTGCCCGTCCTGGACGCCCTCTACCGCGACCCCTCCGACTATGTCCGCCGCTCCGTCTCCAACCACCTCAACGACATCAGCCGCGACCACCCCGCCCTGGCCGTGGAGACCGCCGCCCGCTGGCTGGCCGCCCCCGACGCCACCACGGACCGCGTGGTCCGCCACGGCCTGCGCACGCTGATCAAGGCCGGCCGGCCGGAGGCCCTGACCCTGCTGGGCCACTCCCCGGACGTGGCGGTCGCGGTGGACGGGCCGGTGGTGACCACCCCGCGGATCGCCGTCGGCGACCACCTCGTCTTCGACTGGGCGGTCACCAACACCGGCACCCTCCCCGCCGAACTGGTGATCGACTACGTGGTGCACCACGCCAAGGCCAACGGCACCCGCACCCCGAAGGTGTTCAAGCTCGTCACCCGCGCCCTGGCCCCCGGCGAGACCCTGGGCGGCACCCGGCGGCACTCCTTCAAGCCGATCACCACCCGCCGCTACCACTCCGGCGAGCATCTGGTGCAGCTCCAGGTGAACGGCCGGGTGCGCGGCGAGGCCGCCTTCTCCCTGGAGGCGCCCTGACCCCGCCCGCGGGACGGCCTAAGTAGTCCAGACGATCGACTGCACCTCGCTGTAGGCGTGCAGGGCGTAGGAGCCCACGTCCCGGCCGACCCCGCTGCGCCTGAAGCCGCCGAAGGGGGCCTCCATGTTCCGGCCGACGGTGTTCACGCCCACCCCGCCCGCGCGCAGCCGCCGCGCCACGCGGAAGGCGCGCGCCGCGTCGCGGGACCACACGTAGCTGATCAGGCCGTAGTCGCTGTCGTTCGCCAGCCGGACCGCCTCCTCCTCGTCCCCGTCGAAGGGGACCACCACGACCACCGGCCCGAAGATCTCCTCCCGGGCCACCCGCATGTCGTTCGTGCAGTCCACGAGGAGGGTCGGGGCCACGTAAAAGCCCCTGCCCGCCTCCCCCGCGCCGCCGACCACCGGCCGCTCGCCCCCGTACGCGATCCGCGCGCCCTCCTTCCGGCCCAGCTCGATGTACGACTCCACGCGGTCGCGGTGCTCCGCCGAGATGACCGGGCCGACCACCGTGCCCCGCTCGCCCGGATGCCCGACCTTCATGTGGGCCAGGTATCCGGTCAGCTTCTCGACCAGCTGCCCGTAGACCGACCGGTGCACGATCACCCGGGTCGGGGCGGTGCAGATCTGCCCGGAGTAGAAGGAGAAGGTAGTGCCGATGCCGCGCACCGCCGCGTCCAGGTCGGCGTCGTCGAGGACCACCGCCGCGCCCTTGCCGCCGAGCTCCATCAGCTGCCGTTTCATCGTCCGGCCGCAGACCTCCGCGATGCGCTGCCCGACGGCCGTGGAGCCGGTGAAGGACACCATGTCCACGTACGGGGAGTCCACCGCGGCCTCGCCGACCGCCACCCAGCGGCCGTTCACCACGTTGACCACGCCCGGCGGGGCCCCCGCCTCGTGCAGGGCCTGCGCCATCCGGAACACCGACAGCGGGTCCTGCGGGGCCGGTTTCACCAGCACCGTGTTGCCCATGGCCAGGGCTGGTGCCACCTTGCCCGCCGGGTTGGCCCACGGGTTGTTGTATGAGGTGATGCAGGTGACCACCCCGACCGGCTGGCGCACCTCCAGCGCGCCGAGCACGGCCGCGCCGCCCATCGGCCCGGCCTCGGTGAGCTGCGGCGGCAGCCCCTTCTCCACCGGCTCCAGCGCGCCTCTCGCGTACCGCCGGAAGCGTGCCACGCCCACCCCGACCTGCATCGCGCGGGCGATACCGGCCGGGGCTCCGGTCTCCGCCTGCGCGAGGGCCGTCCACGGCCCGGACTCGCGCTGCATGATGTCCGCCGCGCGGTCCAGGATCGCCGCGCGTTCCTCGGGCCTGGTCCGCGACCAGCTCCCGAAGGCTTCGGCCGCGGCGGCCGCGGCCTCGGCGACCTGCTCGCGCGATGCCTCGGGGGCCAGCCCGACGACCGTCTCGTCGGCCGGGTCGATCACCTCGTAGTGGCCGCCGGCCGGCTCCACCCACGCGCCGCCGATGTAGAGGGGCTGGGCGCTCACCGGGTGCTCACCGTCCTCGTGTCCCGGCCGGAGCGCAGCACGATGCCGGGGACGGCGCCCGTCACCTCGTCGTCGCGGACGGTCTCGACGCCGTTGACCCGTACGGAGACGATGCCGATGGCCCGCGCGTCCAGCCGGGGGCTGTTCCCGGGCAGGTCGTGCACGAGCGTGGCCGGGCCCGCCTCGATCCGCTCGGGGTCGAAGAGCACGAGGTCGGCGTGGTAGCCCTCGGCGAGGCGGCCGCGCTCGCGCAGCCCGAACAGCCGGGCCGGGTCGTCGGTGAGCATCCGTACGGCCTGCTCCAGCGGCACCAGCTTGCGGCCGCGCAGGCAGTCCCCGAGGAAGCGGGTGGTGTACGGGGCTCCGCACATCCGGTCCAGATGGGCGCCGGCGTCGGAGCCGCCGAGCATGACGTCCTCGTGCTGCCAGGTCTCGGCGCGCAGGGCCCAGCTCGCCGGGTCGTTGTCGGTGGGCATCGGCCACAGCACGGTGCGCAGCTCGTCGTGGGCGCAGATCTCCACCAGGCAGTGGAAGGGGTCCTGGCCGCGCTCGGCCGCGATCTCGCCGACGACCCGGCCGGAGAGGCCCGCGTTCTCCTTGCTGTAGGTGTCGCCGATGACGTAGCGGCCGAAGTCCGCGAGCCGCCGGAAGACCCCGGCCTCCTTGCTGTCGGCGCGGCGCAGCAGTTCGCCGCGTACGCCGGGATCGCGCAGCGCGGCGATCCGCTCGGGGACGGGCAGGCCCAGGATCTCGCCCCAGCCGGGGATGAGGTTCAGGGCGCAGAAGGTGCCCAGGGACATGTTCATGGGGGTGAGGATCGGCATGGTGAGCGCGACGATCCGCCCGCCGGCCCTGCGGGCGCGTTCGCTGGGGACCAGCTGGCGCGGGACCCGTTCGGGGACGGAGGCGTCGATGGTGAGGACGTTCCAGTTGAGCGGCCGGCCGGCGGCGGCGCTCATGGCGACGAAGAGGTCGATCTCCTCGTCGGAGAACTGGTCGAGGCAGCCGGCGACGATCGCTTCGAGCTGGGTGCCCTCGTGCTCGGAGACCGCGCGGGAGAGCGCGAGCAGTTCCTCGGGGCGGGCGTGCCGGGAGGCGACGGGGGCGCCCGAGCCGTCGGAGTGGGTGGAGGACTGGGTGGTGGACAGGCCCCAGGCACCGGCGTCCATGGCCTCGTGGAGCAGGTCCAGCATCTGCCGCAGCTGCTCGGGGCTGGGCTGGCCGCCGACGGCGTCCTCGCCCATGACGTGCCGGCGCAGGGCGCAGTGCCCGACCATGAACCCGGCGTTCACGGCGATCCGGCCCTCCAGGGCGTCCAGGTACTCGCCGAAGGTGGACCAGCTCCAGTCGACGCCCTCCTCCAGGGCCGCCAGCGCCATGCCCTCGACCTTGCTCATCATGCGGCGCGTGTAGTCGGCGTCCTCGGGGCGGTCCGGGTGGAGCGGGGCGAGGGTGAAGCCGCAGTTCCCGCCGGCGACGGTGGTGACGCCGTGGTTCATGGAGGGGGTGGCGTACGGGTCCCAGAAGAGCTGGGCGTCGTAGTGGGTGTGCGGGTCGACGAAGCCGGGGGTGAGGACGAGGCCGGTGGCGTCCTCGCTGGTGCGGGCCTCCTCGGTGACGGTGCCGGGGGCGGCGATGACGGCGATGCGGCCGTCGCGTATGCCGAGGTCCGCGATGCGGGCGGGGGCGCCGGTGCCGTCCACGACGGTCGCGCCCTTGATCAGATGGTCGAGCATGACGTCCCTTCTGCCGGTGCCCCCGCGGGGGTCAGGCGGCCTGGCGGAAGCGGGTGGTGCGGTGGACGGGGTCGGTGTCGATCTGCGGGATCACGTGCTCGCCGATCAGCTTGATCGTGGTCATCGTGTCCTCGTACGAGACACCGGTCGGCAGTCCGAAGGACAGCTGGTCCGCGCCCGCCTGCTCCCAGCGCTTGCACTGGGCCCGGACCTCCGACGGGTCGCCGCAGATCAGCAGTTCCTCCGCGATCAGCAGCTCAATGATCTCCGCGTTGTAGGCGGGCAGTGTCTCGGGCCACTGCGGGATGGCCTCGGGGCGCGGGAAGGTGTCGTGGTAGCGGAAGACCAGGGACTGGAAGCGGTTCATGTTCGCGTTGACGGCGATCTCGACGGCCTTGTCGTGGGTCTCGGCGCAGATCGCGGTGGAGGTGACCATGACGTTGTCGTTGACGAAGGCGCCGATGGCCCTGGCCTCGCGGACGGCGGTCTTGTACTGGTCGAGGACCCACTCCATGTCGGAGACCTTCTGCACGCTGAACCCGAGCACGCCGAGGCCCTTGCTCGCGGCCATGGCGTACGAGGACGGGGACCCGGCGGCGTACCACATGGCCGGGTGGGCCTTCCCGTACGGCTTGGGGAAGACCTTGCGCGGCGGCAGCGACCAGTGCTTGCCCTGGAAGCCCTCGTACTCCTCCTGGAGGAACATCTTGGGGAACTCCGCGATGGTCTCCTCCCAGATCTCCTTCGTGGCGTTCATGTCCTCGATGCCGGGGAGGAAGCCGAGGATCTCGTGGCTGCCGGCGCCGCGGCCGGTGCCGAATTCGAAGCGGCCGCGGGAGAGGTGGTCGAGCATGGCGACCTTCTCGGCCACCTTGACCGGGTGGTTGACCGGGGCGAGCGGGTTGAAGATGCCGGAGCCGAGGTGGATGCGTTCGGTGGCGTGGGCGAGGTAGCCGAGGAAGACCTCGTTCGCCGACAGGTGCGAGTACTCCTCCAGGAAGTGGTGCTCGGAGGCCCAGGCGTACTTGAAGCCGGAGCGGTCGGCCTGGATGACGTACTCGGTCTCCTCGACGAGCGCCTTGTGCTCCGCCTCGGGGTCGACCTTGGACCGCGCCTCGGGCACGTAGCCCTGCACGAAGAGCCCGAATTCCACGGGGGTTCACCGTCCTTTGATTTCTGACGAGCCGTCAGATTTGATGCCCCGACTGTTCCACCGGCGGGGCGGGAGCGTCAAGAGCTGACGCTCCATCAGGCGATGCTGACGCCCGCCGTCCATCCGCCGTCGATGACGAACGGCTGGCCGGTGATGTAGGAGGAGTCCTCGCCGGTCAGGAACAGCGCCAGCCGGGCGACCTCCTCCGGGCGCCCCACCCGCCCCAGCGGCACCACCCGGCGGTAGAGCTCCGCCATGGCCTCCCTGGCCTCGTCGGTGAGGTGCGCCGGGTCCAGCAGGCCGGGGTTGGCCATCGGGGTGTCCACCGCGCCGGGGCACACCGCGTTGACCCGGATCCCCCGGGGCGCCAGCTCCAGGGCGGCCACGCGGGTCAGGCCGAGGACGGCCGCCTTCGTGGCGGCGTAGGCGCCGACGCAGGCCATGCCGGTCAGGCCGGTGTACGAGGAGGTGTTGACGATGGTGCCGCCGCCCGCGGCGGCGATCTCGGGGGCCACGGCCCTGATGCCGAGGAAGGCGCCGGTCTGGTTGACCCGGACCACCTGCTGGAACTCCTCCAGCGGGGTCGCGGTCAGCGCGTTGAAGCGCAGGATGCCCGCGTTGTTGACCAGGCCGTCCACATGGCCGAAGGTCTCCTTCGCGGCGGCGACGGCCGCCGCCCAGTCCTCCTCCCGGCCCACGTCCATCCGTACGTACCGGGCCCGGTCCGCGCCGATCTCCTCGGCCACCGCCGCGCCCTGCTCGTCCAGCACGTCCCCGAGCAGCACCTTGGCGCCCTCGGCGGCGAAGAGCCGGGCCTCCTGCTCGCCCTGGCCGCGCGCCGCGCCGGTGATGAGGACGACGCGCCCGTCCAGCTTGCCCATGCCGGGGCTCCCTTGCGGCTAGGTGAGGTGCGGGGCGACCTCGGCCCCGAAGGCGGTTATCTGGTCGACCAGTTCGGCGCGGTCGCGGCTGCGGAAGCGGACCTGGATCTGGTCCACGCCGAGCTCCGCGTACTCCCGCAGGGAGGCGGCGAGCGCTTCCGGCTTGCCGGTCAGGGTGCGGCGGCCGGTGTCCCAGCCGGGCTCGCCGACGTACAGGGGCTCGGTGAGGGCGCCGACCTCGAAGGGCGCCCCGACCCCGGCCTCGGCGCGCAGTTCCCTGATACGGGCGATCTGCGCCGGGAGCCGGTCGCGCGGGTCGCCCTGCGGGAGCCAGCCGTCCCCGCGGACCGCGGCCCGGCGCACGGCGGCGGCCGAGGAGCCGCCCACCCAGACGGGCACCCGCTCCTGCGCGGGGCGCGGCAGCTGGCCGAGGTCCCGGAAGGCGAACAGCTCCCCCTCGAACTCCGGATACTCCTCGGGCCCGAGGGCCGCCCGCAGCGCGTCCAGCGTCTCGTCCAGGACGGCCCCGCGCCGCGCGAAGTCCACGCCCAGCACCTCGAACTCCTCCGGCACATGCCCGGCGCCGACCCCGAGGATCAGGCGGCCGCCGGAGAGGTGGTCGAGGGTGGCGTACTGCTTGGCGCTGATCAGCGGGTGACGCAGCCCGAGGACCGCGACATGGCTGAGCAGCCGGACCCGCTCGGTGATCCCCGCGAGGAAGGACAGCGTGGCGACGGGGTCGTACCAGACGGTGCTCATGGCCCCGGCCAGCCGGCGCGGGACGGCCACATGGTCACAGGTGGCCAGATACCCGAACCCGGCCCCCTCGGCGGCCCGCGCCACGGCGGCGAGATCGGCCGCCCCGGCCGACGCCTCCCAGGGCTCGGCGTAGAGGGTGCTCTGCGACTGCACCGGCAGCTGCATCCCGTAGACCAGCCGCCCTTCCGGAAACACACGCCCCATAACGCTCCCGCCTCCCCATCACCCACGAACCCGCCCGGCCACCGCGGGCCCCATGGTGATACCTGACACCCCGTCAGACAAGACCCGTGCCCCGATCGCGCGGGGCGCGGACATTGCGGGTACGGGTGCGTACCCGTACCCTTCTCTCATGGGAAGGAGCACCCTCATGGCCGACGCCAACATCCGCATCCCCGAAGAAGCCAAGGACAGACTCGCCGCCATAGCCGCGGCCGAGGGGCTGTCGCTGCGCGCCTACCTGGCGCGGCTCGCGGAGACCCTGCTCACCCCGGCGGAGCGCGCCGAACGGGCGGAGCGGGCGCGCGCCGCCCTGCACGCCTGGACGGGCTACGCCCCGACCCCGGCCGAGCAGCGGGACCTTGACGACGAGCTCGACCGGCGCCTGGCGGAGGCGAGGGACCGGTGACGGAAACGCACATCGTCCTGGACGAGACGGCCATGCTGGCCGCCGGCCAGGGCAACGTCCTCGCCTCCCGGCTGATCCACCGGGCGCACGCCGAGGCCGGCTGGTTCCTGTACGCGCCCACCTGCGCACTGGTCGAGGCGGACCGGGTCCGGCCCGGCACGGCGGAGCACCTGGCCGCCCTGCCGGGCATCACCATCCTCGACCTGGACCTGCCCGCCGCACTGGCCGTCGCGGGGCAGGACACCTGGGCCGCCGCACACAGCCGGTACGCGGCCCAGCCCACGCCCGAGCGGCCGGACGGCGCGGTCGTCGCCACGGTCTTCCCGAAGCGCTGGGAGGGCGAACCGGTGCGCGTCCTGGATCTGACCGACTGAGGGTCAGAAGCCCTGGGGGCCCATCGCGATGACCGGGTTCGCGGACGGGTCCAGGAACTGGAGGAGGGTGCGCATGCCGTCCTTCGGGATGCCTACGCAGCCCTGGGAGGGGCCGTCGTGGTCCACGTGGAGCCAGATGTTGCCGCCCTTCTCCTCGCCCTCCGGCTTGACCGGGTCCAGGGGGGAGTTGCCGGGGCGGCGGTTGAAGTCGATGGCGACGACGTAGTCGAAGGAGCCCTCCAGGGACTCGCCGTTCACCCCGCGGCCCGTGGCCACGAAGCCGTCGCTCTCGTCGTACGGGAGCCTCGTGCCCGGCGGCTTCGTCAGCAGGCCGCCCGCGTCCGTCAGGGGGAAGACGCCGACCGGTGAGGTGAGGTCGCCGTACGCGCGCTCGGTGGACCAGCCCTTGGCGCCGTTGCGGGCCGGCCAGCTCTGGACCTTGGTCCAGTCGGCCCCGGCCGACGGCCGCGTGTACAGGGAGGCGGTCGACTCCGAGGAGTCCTGCGCCTTGCCCGTGACCAGGACCAGCTGCCGGGAACCGGCCGGGATCCGGGCCCGGGTGGCCTCGCTGATGCCCGTCAGGCCCTGCATCACCGAGCGCGGGACGTCGCGGGCGGCGCGGGGGGCGGCCGCCGGGCGGGAGTCGGTGCGGGCGTGCGCGGGGGCGCCCGCCGTCCCGGCCGGGTCATGGGCCACGCACACCCAGCCGACGGCGAAGGTCATCAGCCCGAGGGCGGCCGCCAGTGCGGTGCGGCGCCCCGTGAACGTCGTACGGGGCTCACGGGCCGCACGGGCGGTGCGGGAGCTGGCTCGACGGTTCTCGCTCATCAAATCGACCGTACAGCAGGACCCCCGCCCGGCCCGGCCTCCCGCGTCCCGCGTCCCGCGCGCCCCGCCCGCCGGATGCGCCCACCAGTGCGATCCACGGCCCCGCGTTCGACGCGTACGCTGATCCGATGAGACGAACTCCACGGCATGCGGCGCGCGTTGTCATCCTCTCCCCGGACGGGGCGGTGTTCCTCTTCCGGGAGAACAACGTGGAGGTCGGCATCCACTGGCTGCCGCCCGGCGGTGGCATCGACCCCGGGGAGACCCCGGAGGACTGCGTGCGGCGGGAGCTGCGCGAGGAGACCGGCTGGACCGACCTGGAGCCGGGCCGGCTGCTGTGCACCTGGGAGCACGACTTCACCCATCAGGGGATACCCGTACGCCAGCACGAGCACATCTACGTCACCACCGGCCCGCACCGCGAACCGGTGCTGGAGGCCCCGGACATCCACTGGCAGTGGCTCCCGGCGGACCGGCTGGCCGCGCTCGGCGAGCCGGTGTGGCCGCCGCGCCTGGCGGAGCTGCTGGCGGACACCCCGCGCGAGCCGGTCCACCTCGGGCTGCTGGCGTAGGCCCTCGTACCGCCCTTCTAGCGGGACGTGGCCCTCGTGTAGAGGGAGGCCGCGTAGTCGCCCAGGACCGTGCTGGTCGAGACGTCGTCCGTGTCCCCGCCCGTGAGGACCCCGATGATCTTCCCGTCGCGCGCGATCCACGCGCTGCCGCTCGTACCGCCCGGGAAGTCCGCGCAGTCGAACCGCTGCTGCGTCGCGCTCTCGCGCACCGCGACCGCCGTGCAGGTGCGCGGGATCTTGCGGTCGGCCGGGTAGCCGGTGACGGTGACCTCCTCGCCCGCGCGCCCACTGGTGTCGAGGACGGCCCCGCCGGTCACCTCCTCGATCCGGCGGCCCTGCGCGTCCGGGGCGAGCCGGGCGAAGGCGAGGTCGAAGTCGTCGTCGGTGCCCTCGGCCCAGCGGTCGTCCTCGAAGACCTCCTCGATCTTCCACGTGCCGTAGGGGGCGGCCCCGTTCGCGTAGGCGGGGGCGAAGACGGCCGCGCCCTCGCCCTGGTCCCCGTCGAGCAGGCAGTGCCCGGCGGTGACGATCATGTTCTTGCCGGGGCTGCGCACCACGGTGGCGGTGCAGAAGTGGTCGCTGTCCAGGCCGTTGGTGAACAGGGCCCCGGTGAAGGCGGCCGGCCCGCCCGGCTGCGGTGTGACGGCGGGCGGCATGCCGGTGCCGGACGGCGCGGGCGACAGCTGGGGCCGGGCGGCGGCCGCCTGGGAGCGCGGGGAGGCCGAGGAGGAGGCCGAGGGCTGCGCGGCCTTCGCCCGTACGGAGGTGCTCGCGTCGGGCGGCGGCGCCAGCTCGGCCACCGCGGCGGAGGCCCCGAGGGCGGCCGCGGCGCACAGCACCGCCGTCACGACGGACCGCTTGTCCACCGGCATGATGATCCTTCCGCTGTGCTCCTGCGAAGCATGCCTTGGCGGCCCGGCCGGGTGCAAGGCAGCGGAGACCGCCGCCCGCGGCCGTCCCGGAGGTGGCCGGGAGGCCGCCACCGGTCCCGTACGGACGCCAACTCGGCCAATTGCAAAGCTGTTTGGCCGATTGACCTATCATCGCCTCGATTCCCGCCGCCCCACCTCTACCCGGGGCGGGGGAAGTGAACCCGACGAGAGGTCGACGAGAACGTGCGATTCACAGGCAAGCACCGGATATCCGTCGTGGTCGCCGCGGCGGCCGTGGCCGCGATCGCGGGAAGCCTCCAGCTCCCGGCCACCGCCTTCGGCACCGAGGACACCGGGAACACCGGGAACACCGGAACCATCGCCGCCGCCTCCGCCTCCGCCTCCGACGCCCCCACCGCGGCCACCGCCGCCACCGCCCCCACCCCCGAGACACCCGAGGCGCACGCCGAGGACTCCGCCGTCCAGGCCACCGACGGCACGGCCTTCCGGGGCGGCGTCCTGTCCCTCGACACCCCGGCCCCCCGCTCCGCCGCCCGCTCCTCGGCCGCCGCCGCGCCGGCCGCCCCGGCCGCGGAGGCACCCGTACCGCCCCAGGGCGAGGGCTGGAAGCTGAGCGGGGCCACCCAGTGGCTCAGCACCGGCTACACGATCAAGTTCTACGACCAGAAGTCCGCGGACTGGCTCGGCCCCTACGTCCAGGCCACCGCCGCCGACCTGCGCCGCATCACGAACCTGCCGGTCACCGTCGACACCAGGCCCGTCGGCTGGGAGTACGTCCGCCCCAAGGGCGAGGTCGTCATGGGCGTGCTGTCCCGCCCCTGCGTGCCCCCGGCCGAGGGCGGCACCATGGGCAGCAAGGGCTGGAAGGTCGTCCGCGACGGCAGCGGCACCGCGAACCTCAGCTGCGGTTTCACCAGCTCCTCGGTCCCCGCCACGGTCACCAGCGGCCACGCCTACATCGACGCCTCCTTCTTCACCGCGGCAGGCAAGCCCACCGCCGCCATGGGCGAGACGTACATGCGCAACCACATCAGCCACGAGATCGGCCACACCCTCGGCCTCGCGCACGCCAACCGCAGCATGACGAAGAGCGACTGCGTGAAGGGCACCGACTCGGGACAGTTCCCGGTGATGTGCTCCCCCACGTACGCCTACCAGGACAAGCGGGCGGGCACGTACGTCCAGCAGTACGACGTCCAGGGCCTGCGCCTGCTCGCCTCGGGAGCCGGAGCCGCGCTCTCCCCGCAGGGCCGGATCACCGGACTCGGCGGCAAATGCCTCGACGTCAAGGGCGGCAAGGCCGCGAACGGCACCCGGATCCAGCTCCACACCTGCAACGGCACCGCCGCGCAGTCCTGGATCCTGGGCAAGGACGGCACCTTCCGCGCCTTCGGCAAGTGCCTGGACAACGCGCGCAACGCCACGGCGAACGGCAACAGGATCAGCCTCTACGACTGCAACGGCAGCGCCGCGCAGCGCTGGTCGGTGAACGCCAGGGGCCAGATCGTCCACGTGGCCTCGGGCAAGGTCCTCGACGTGACGGGCGGCGCCACCGCGAACGGCACGGTGGTCCAGCTGTACACGGCGAACACGAACAAGCGGCAGGTCTGGGTCGCCCCGAAGTGACCCCCGGCGGCCCGCCCCGGCGCCACGGGGCGGGCCGCCCCGGCCCACGGGGGCGGGCCGCCCGCGCGTCCGGGGCCGTCAGGCCGCGGAGGTGCCCGGACCCGCCCACAGGCCGTCCGGGGTGAGCCCGAGCAGGTCGATGGCGTTGCCGCGCACGATGCGCTCCACCACGTCCGGCGCCAGATGCCCCATCTGGGCCTCGCCGACCTCGCGGGACTTCGGCCAGGTGGAGTCCGAGTGCGGGTAGTCCGTCTCGTAGAGGACGTTGCCCACGCCTATGGAGTCGAGGTTGCGCAGGCCGAAGGGGTCGTCGAAGAAGCAGCCGTGGACGTGCTCCGCGAAGAGCTCCGAGGGCGGCCGGGTGACCTTGTCCGCGACCCCGCCCCAGGCCCGGTTCTCCTCCCAGACCACGTCCGCGCGCTCCAGGATGTACGGGATCCAGCCGATCTGGCCCTCCGCGTACATGATCCTCAGCCCGGGGAAGCGCTCGAACTTGCCGCTCATCAGCCAGTCGACCATCGAGAAGCAGCAGTTGGCGAAGGTGATGGTGGAGCCGACGGCGGGCGGGGCGTCGGCGGAGGTGGACGGCATGCGCGAGGAGGAGCCGATGTGCATGGCGATGACCGTGCCGGTCTCGTCGCACGCCTGGAGGAAGGGGTCCCACTCGTCGGTGTGCACCGAGGGCAGGCCCAGGTGCGGGGGGATCTCCGAGAAGGCGACCGCGCGCACCCCGCGCGCGGCGTTGCGGCGGACCTCGGCGGCGGCCAGCCGGGCGTCCCAGAGCGGGATCAGGGTGAGGGGGATCAGGCGGCCGCCGGCCTCCGGGCCGCACCACTCCTCCACCATCCAGTCGTTGTAGGCGCGCACCCCGAGGAGCCCGAGCTCGCGGTCCTTGGCCTCGGTGAAGGTCTGGCCGCAGAAGCGGGGGAAGGTGGGGAAGCAGAGCGCGGACTGGACGTGGTTGACGTCCATGTCCGCGAGCCGGTCGGGAACCGAGAAGGACCCCGGGCGCATCTGCTCGTAGGTGATGACTTCCAGTTTGATCTCGTCGCGGGCGTACCCGACCGCGGTGTCGAGGCGGGTGAGGGGCCGGTGCAGGTCCTCGTACACCCACCAGTCGCCGACGGGTCCGTCGTCGCCCGGCGCTCCCATGACGGGGGCGAACCTGCCGCCCAGGAAGGTCATTTCCTTCAAGGGGGCGCGGACGACGCGCGGTCCGCTGTCGCGGTATCGGGCGGGGAGCCGGTCCTGCCAGACACGGGGAGGCTCCACCGTGTGGTCGTCCACCGAGATGATCTTGGGGAAGGTCTCCATGTCCTTCACCGTAGCGCCGATCTGACGAACCGTCAGCTGGTTGGACCGGGATCGGTCAGGTACGGGCTGACGGGTACACGCGAGACAGGGCAGACTGGCCCTTACACCGATGGAAGGCAGGGGGACGACAGATGGACGGCGTACCGGCCATCCCGCACCCGCGGACCCACCCCGAGGCCCGGACCGCCCCCGGCGCCGGAAGCGGAACCCCGGCCGGAGGCCAACCGGAAGCCGCCGCGGGCACCGGTGAATCCCGGTTCGCCGTCCTCGGGCCCGTCCGCGCCTGGCGCGGCGCCGAGGTCCTGCCCTCCGGCACCCCGCAGCAGCGCGCCCTGCTCGCCGTCCTGCTCCTACGCGACGGCCGCACCGCCACCGCGCCCGAACTGATCGACGCCATCTGGGGCGAGGACCCCCCGCAGCAGGCCCTGGCCACCATCCGCACCTACGCCTCCCGCCTGCGCAAGGTCGTCGCCCCCGGGCTGCTCGTCACCGAGTCCGGCGGCTACGCCATCCGGCTGCGCTCCGCCGCCACCCTCGACCTCGGCGTCGCCCGCACTCTCGCCGCCGACGCCGAGACCGCCCGCACCGCCGGGGACCGCACCCGCGCCCGGGCCCTGCTCACCCGCGCCCTCGACCTGTGGGAGGGCGAACCCCTCGCCGGGGTGCCCGGCCCGCACGCCGAGACCGAGCGCACCCGGCTCGCCGAATGGCGCCTCCAGCTGCTGGAGACCCGCCTCGACCTGGACCTGGAGGTCGGCCACCACGCCGAGGCCGTCTCCGAGCTGACCGCCCTCACCGCCGCGCACCCGCTGCGCGAACGCCTGCGCGAGCTGCTGATGCTCGCCCTCTACCGCAGCGGCCGGCAGGCCGAGGCCCTCGCCGTCTACGCCGACACCCGCCGGCTCCTCGCCGACGAACTGGGCGTCGACCCGCGTCCCGAACTCTCCGCGCTCCAGCAGCGCATCCTGAACGCCGACGCCGATCTCGCCCGCGCGGAGGACCCGGCACCGGCCGCCGCGACCGCACCTGTGAGGCCCGCCCAATTGCCCGCGACCGTACCCGACTTCACCGGCCGCTCCAGCTTCGTCGACGAGCTCGGCGCCATCCTCTCCGGCGGCGCCCAGGACCAGGTCATGGCCGTCTCAGCGCTCGCCGGCATCGGCGGCGTCGGCAAGACCACCCTCGCCGTCCACGTCGCCCACGCCGCCCGCCCCCACTTCCCCGACGGCCAGCTCTACGTCGACCTCCAGGGCACCGAGGCCCGCCCCGCCGAACCGGAGGCCGTGCTCGGCTCCTTCCTGCGCGCCCTCGGCACCCCCGACACCGCCATCCCCGACTCCCCCGCCGAGCGCGCCGCGCTCTACCGCTCCACCCTCGACGGCCGCCGCGTCCTGGTCCTCCTCGACAACGCCCGCGACGCCGCCCAGGTCCGCCCGCTGCTGCCCGGCACCGCCGGCTGCGCCGCGCTCGTCACCAGCCGGGTCCGCATGGCCGGGCTCGCCGGGGCGCACCTGGTCGACCTGGACGTGATGAGCCCCGAGGAGGCCCTCCAGCTCTTCACCCGGATCGTCGGCGAGGAGCGGGTGCGCAGCGAACGCCAGGCCGCCCTGGCCGTCGTCGGCGCCTGCGGCTTCCTGCCGCTCGCCATCCGCATCGCCGCCTCCCGGCTGGCCGCCCGCCGCACCTGGACCGTCTCCGTACTGGCCGCCAAGCTCGCCGACGAGCGCCGCCGCCTCGACGAGCTCCAGACCGGGGACCTCGCCGTCAAGGCCACCTTCGAGCTGGGCTACGGCCAGCTGGAGCCCGCCCAGCAGCGCGCCTTCCGCCTCCTCGGCCTCGCCGACGGGCCCGACATCTCGCTGTCCGCGGCCGCCGCCGTGCTCGACCTGCCCGAGTACGACACCGAGGACCTGCTGGAGGCTTTAGTCGACTGCTCCCTGCTGGAATCCGCCGCGCCCGGCCGCTACCGCTTCCACGACCTCGTACGCCTCTACGCGCGTGCGTGCGCCGAGCGCGACGAGCAGCCGCCGAGCGGGCGCGAGGCCGCCCTCGACCGCCTGCTGGACTTCTACCTGGCCACCGCCTCCGGGGTCTACGCCCTGGAGCGCCCCGGCGACCGGCTGCCCGCGCACCTCTCCGACACCCACTACCCCGGCCTGGTCTTCGCCGAGCCGCGCACCGCCCTGGACTGGCTGTACGCGGAGGCGGACCCGCTGCTGGCCTGCGTACGCCAGGCATCCGTACGCCAGGATTCCGCGGGCCGGGCCGGCGCGCGCGACGGCGGGACCCCGGTGCTGCGCCGGGCCGTGGACCTGCTGTGGGCGGCGAAGGACCTGGCCGAGTCCGGGGCCAACTCCAAGCAGTACGAGTCGGCCGCGGTCGCCCTGCGCGACGCGGCGCAGGCCGCGAAGGACCCGTACGCCGAGGGCCGCGCCCGCACCACGCTCACCAATGTGCACCTGGTCGCGGGCCGCTTCACCGAGGCCGACGACGAGGCCCGCGAGGCCACCGCGCTCGCCCGCGAGGCCGGGGACCCGCTGCCCAGCTGCTGGGCGCCCAACGACCGCGGGATCATCGCCCTCTACCAGGCCCGGTACGCGGACGGCGAGCGCTACCTCCTGGAGGCCATCGAGGGCTTCCGCGCCGACGGCAACCACGTCGGCGAGGCCAGCGCCCTGTGCAACCTCTCCCGCATCCACGTGCAGCTGGGCCATCTCTCCAGCGCCATAGACCTCGCCCAGCAGGGCATCGCCATCTACGACCGGATGGGCCTGTCCCTGCGCCTGGCCAACGGCCGCTACGCGCTCGGCATCGCCCTCACCCGCGCCGGGCGGCTCGCGGAGGCCCTGACGGAGCTGGCCGAGGCGCTGTCGCTGTTCCACGAGAACCGCCAGCCGCTGTGGGAGGGCGTCACCCACTTCCGGCTGGCCGAGGCCCACCTGGCCGCGCGCCGGCCCACGCTGGCCGCCGCGCACGCCGAGCAGGCCATCGCGCTGCGCGGGATCGGCGGGGAGTGGCGGCGGGCGACCGTGCTGACGGTGCTGGGCAAGGCGCTGCGGCGGCTGGGCCAGACGGACCGGGCGCGGGCCTGCTGGCGGGACGCGGAGAGCGTCTTCAAGCAGCTGGACTCGGCGGAACTGGCCGACGTACAGAACCTGCTGGCCACGGAGATCGCGGCCTGACCGGCCGGGGGCGGGCCTTGACCGGGCCTGACCGGCCGGGGCGGGCCTGACCGGGCCTGACCGGCCGGGGCGGCCGATGAACGGCGCGTTCATCGTTCGTTTATCGCGGGACGGCACGATAGGTGCATCGACCCGGTGCGTCGGGGGACATCCCGGGCCGTTTGGAAGGATCACCCGTTCGGCGGTCGTCGGGGGAATCGCCGAACGGGTCCCACCCATCCATCAGGAGAACCGATGACGACGAACGAGAACACCCTGCCGACCGACGGCACCATCAAGCCGCTCGACAACCACGCCTCGGGAGTCGAGATCGAGACCCTGGACAACCACGCCTCGGGCATCGTGATCAAGCCCGCCGACGAGAACGCCGCGGACGCGGACCTCGCGGGCGAGGAGATCCGGACGCTGGACAACCACGCGTCCGGCCCGCGCCCGTAACACCGCTCCACCCGGGGGGACACGGGGGTACGGGGGGAACACGGGGGAGCAACGGGGGAACGGCGGTCGTGGTGGCCCGGAGGGGGAGCCACCGCGACCGCCGTCCGCGTATGCCCGGACGGCCGCCCGGCGGCGGCATAGGCTGGAGGCGTGTTCTCCTCCCACGGGCCGAGCGTCCGCGAACTGGCCGTGCAGGGCCTCTCCTCCGTCGAGCGGGGCTACGACCTCCTCGCGCCGAAGTTCGACCACACCCCCTTCCGCACCCCGGACCGGATGCTCGACGCCGTCGAGGAGACCCTGGCGCAGACCGGGGGCACCTTCGGGTCCGGGCTGGACGTGTGCTGCGGCACCGGCGCCGGCACGGCCATGCTGCGCCGGCTGTGCCGGGACCGGATCACCGGCGTGGACCTCAGCGCGGGCATGCTCGCGCGGGCCCGCCGCGCACACGCCGACGACGCGCGCGTGGACTTCGTACGGGCCGACGCGCGGGCCCTCCCGCCGGAGCTGGCGGACCGCTACGACCTGGCGGTGAGCTTCGGCGCCTTCGGTCATTTCCTGCCCCCGGAGCGCCCCGCGCTCTTCTCCGGCGTCCACGCCGCGCTGCGCGCGGGCGGGGTCTTCGCCTTCCCGATCGGCGCCCCGCTGCCGCCGGGCTCCCCGGTGTGGTGGGCGGCGACGGGCTTCGACGCGGTGATGCGGCTGCGCAACGCGGTCTGGCGGCCGCCGTTCGTCATGTACTACCGCACCTTCCCGCTGGGCGGGGTGCGCGCGGACCTGCACGCGGCCGGTTTCACGGTGGAGACGGTCCCCCTCGCGCACTTCGGCCGGCAGCCGGACGGCACCCCGCGCTGGCGGCTGGTGCTGGCCCGCCGCCCGCTCTGAGGAGGCCGGGGGCGGGCTTGGCGGAACGCCTGCGTCGGCCCCGGGGCGCCCGGCACACTACGTGAGAAAGCGTCAGACGGCCTGCGTACCGCCCTCACGCCCTGGAGCCGCCGGTGTCGTCCCGCGAAATGCTCGTCACGCTCAATCCGGTCCAGGCGGCCAACGGTGTGATCCTCCCCGTCGAGCTGCCGACCGGCCCCGTCCGCCTGCGTATCCCGCCCTGCCGGCACGGGGACCTGGTCCGGGTGCGCGTGGGCTCGGAGGAGGTCCTGCTGCGCGTCCATGTGTCCGGTTCGGGCATGGCCTGGATCGCGGGCGCGGGCGGGATCACTCCCCCGGCCGACGGCTCCGCCGGTCCTCCCGCCGGGGCCCCGGCCGGAAGCCCGCCCCCGCCGCCGGGCAGTGCGGGCAGGCGCACCGGCCTCGTGGCCGTGCTGGCCCTCGCCGCGGTGATCACCGCCGTCGTCCTGCTGGCCGGCGGCGGCGGGGACGACGGGGACCGGCGCGACGACGCCCGGCCCGCCGCCACCGCGAGCCCCACCGCCTCCGGCCTCTGGAGCCCGGCGCCCTCGTCCCCGTACTCCGCGGCGACCGGCGTCCCCTCCGCCTACCCGACGCGCTACGACCCCGTGCCGAGCAGGGAGCCCAGCCCCGAGGCCAGCCCCGAGGCCAGCCCGGAGCCGAGCCCCTTCGACCGGGGCACCTGCCTCAACGGCCGGCTGCCGGACTCCACCACGCCCACCACCGTCACCGGGGTCGAGGAGGTGCCCTGCTCGGCCTCCGACGCGCACTACCGGGTGATCGAGAGCCTGCCGGGCACCTCGGACCTGAACGCCTGCAACAGCAACTCCCGCACCCAGTACGCCTTCTCCTACCGCTACACCCGCGGCGGCACCGTCCTCAACCAGTACGTGTACTGCCTGGTCGGCATCGGCTCCTACGCCCGCTGACGGCCCGGCTCAGCGGGCGCGCAGGGTCCGCTTGAGGATCTTCCCGCTCGCGTTGCGCGGGAGTTCCGCGACGAACTCCACCGCCCTCGGCACCTTGTAGTTGGCCATCTCGCGCCGGGACCAGGCGATCAGGTCGTCCGCGGTGAGGGTGGAGCCGGGGCGGCGGACCGCGTACGCCTTGCCGACCTCGCCCAGCCGCGGATCGGGGATGCCGACCACCGCCACATCGGCGATGTCCGGGTGCAGGCCGAGCAGTTGCTCGATCTCCGCCGGGTAGGCGTTGAAGCCTCCGACGATGAACATGTCCTTGATCCGGTCGGTGATCCGCAGATTGCCGGCCGCGTCGGTGACGCCCACGTCGCCCGTGCGCAGCCAGCCGTCCGCCGTGATCGCCGCGGCGGTCCCCTCCGGGTCCTCGAAGTACCCGCGCATGACGTGGTGGCCGCGGACGGCGATCTCACCGGCCCGGCCCGGCGGCAGGTGGCGGCCCTCCGGGTCCAGGACGGCCACCTCGGTGCCGGGGATGGGCCGCCCGGAGGTGGCGGCGATGACCTCCGCCGGGTCGCCGCGGCGGCACATGGTGACGATGCCGCTGGCCTCGGAGAGCCCGTAGGCGGTCAGGACGGTGGCGACGCGCAGTTCGGTGCGGAGCCGTTCGACCAGCCGCAGCGGGACCACGGCCGCGCCGGTGACGACCAGGCGCAGCGCGGAGAGGTCGTGGTGGGCGCGTTGCGGGTGGTCCAGGAGGGACTGGTGGAGCGTGGGAGGGCCGGGGAGTACGGAGATCCGCTCGGCGGCGATGTGGGCGAGGACGGTGTCCACGTGGAAGACGGGCTGCGGGACCATCGTGGCGCCGCGCATCAGGCAGGCGAGGATCCCGGCCTTGTAGCCGAAGGTGTGGAAGAAGGGGTTCACGATCAGGTAGCGGTCGCCCTCGCGCAGTCCGGCGAGCTCGCTCCACACCTCGTAGCAGCGCAGGGACTGGGCATGGGTGATCACCGCGCCCTTGGGGCTGCCGGTGGTGCCGGAGGTGAAGATGATGTCGGAGGGGTCCTCGGGGCGGATGGCCTCGGCGCGGGCGCGCACGTCCGCCGCCGGTACGCCGTCCCCGCCCGCGAGGAAGTCCTTCCAGGTGCGGAAGCGGGCGGGGGCGTCTTCGGCGAGGACGACCACCTGTTCCAGGTGCGGCAGTCCGGGCAGCGGTCCGCCGCCGGGGCCCTCGGCGGCGGCCCGGCGCAGGGAGGCGACGTAGGAGGTACCGAGGAAGGTGCCGGTGACGAAGAGCAGCCGGGCCCGGCTGCGGGCCAGGACGTAGGCGGCTTCGGCGCCCTTGAAGCGGGTGTTCAGCGGGACGAGCACCGCCCCGGCGGAGACGGCGCCGAGGGCGGAGACGATCCATTCGAGGGTGTTGGGGGCCCAGACGGCGACCCGGTCCCCGGGCTCCACCCCGGCCGCGAGGCAGGCGGCCGCGGCGCGCTCGACGCGTGCGCCGAGCTCCGCGTAGTCGATCCGGACCCGCCCGTCGACGACGGCCTCGCGGCCCGCGTGCCGTGCGGCGGCCGACCGGACCAGGCCGGCGATGGTTCCCCAGCGCAGGTCACCGCGTACGTCCTCGCCCATGCGTGTCACCTTCCCGCGAACCCAGTAGCTGACTATCCGTCAGATTAGCTGTACCCTTCGCGGCTGTCAGTACTGGTGCACCCGGAGGTGGCGATGGCGGCAACGCTCAAGGACGCTACGGCGATAGTCGGCATCGGGCAGACCGCCTTCGCCAGACGGCTCCCGCAGTCCGAGAAGGAACTGGCCTGCCGGGCCGTCCTCGCGGCCCTCTCCGACGCCGGCATCGACCCCTCCGAGGTCGACGCCTTCGCCTCCTACACCATGGAGGAGACCGACGAGGTCGAGGTGGCCAAGGCCATCGGCGCCGGCGATGTCACCTTCTTCTCCAAGGTCGGCTACGGCGGCGGCGGCTCCTGCGCCACCGTCGCCCACCTCGCCGCCGCCGTCGCCACCGGCCAGGCCACCGTCGGCGTCGCCTGGCGCTCCCGCAAACGCGGTTCGGGCCCGCGCCCCTGGAAGAACACCGCCGTCCAGCTGCCCACCCCCGGCCAGTGGACCCGCCCCTTCGGCCTGCTGCGCCCCGCCGACGAGATCGGCATGCTGGCCCGCCGCTACATGCACGAGTACGGCGCCACCCGCGACCACCTCTTCAACGTGGCCATGGCCTGCCGCAACCGGGCCAACTCCAACCCCGCCGCGATGATGTACGAGCGCCCGCTGACCCGCGAGATGTACATGACCTCCCGCATGATCAGCGACCCCCTCTGCCTCTTCGACAACTGCCTGGAGACCGACGGTGCGCTGGCCTGCGTGGTCGTCTCCGCCGAGCGCGCCCGCGACTGCCGGCAGCGGCCCGTCTACGTGCACTCCGCCGCCCAGGGCCTGCCCGCCCAGCACCACGGCATGGTCAACTACTGGAACGACGACCCGCTGTCCGGCCCCGCCTGGACCGCCGCCCGCCACCTGTGGAAACAGGCCGACTTCGGCCCCGAGGACGTGGACGTCGCCCAGATCTACGACGCCTTCACCCCCCTGATCCCGCTCTCCCTGGAGGGCTACGGCTTCTGCGGACGCGGCGAGGGGGCCGCCTACACCGAGGGCGGGGCCCTGGAGCTGGGCGGCCGGCTCCCCCTCAACACCGGCGGCGGGGGCCTCAGCGAGGCGTACGTGCACGGCTTCAACCTGATCAACGAGGGCGTCAAGCAGCTGCGCGGCAGCTCCACCGCCCAGGTCCCCGGCGCCGCGACCTGCCTGGTGACGGCCGGCGAAGGCGTCCCCACGTCCGCGATCCTGCTGAGGAGCTGACCGCCCGATGAGCACCGCTTCCACCTCCTCCGCCGCCCCCGGGGACGGGCTGCTGCGGCCCGTCCCCGACGAGGACGGCGCCCCCTTCTGGGAGTACGCCGCCCGCGGCGAGCTCCGCGTCCAGGCGTGCGGATCCTGCGACCGGCTGCGCTTCCCGCCCCGCCCCTGCTGCCCGCACTGCCGGTCCTTCGACAGCACCTGGCGCCGCATGAACGGCCGCGGCCGCATCTGGTCCTGGGTCCGCCCGCACCCGCCGCTGCTGCCCGCCTACGCCGCGCAGGCCCCGTACAACGTCGTCCTCGTGGAGCTCGCCGACGCCCCCCACATCCGGCTCGCCGGGAACCTGGTGGCAGCGCCCGACGCCCCGCTGGACTCCGTCGACCCGGCCCGGCTGCGCATCGGCGCCCGCGTGCAGGTGGCCTTCACCGAGGTGGGCGGGATGGCCGTACCGCGCTGGCTCCTGGAGCGGCCGTGACCGTACGGACCGAGCGGGACGAGGCCACCGGCGTCGCCGTCGTCACCCTGGACCGCGCGCACCGGCACAACGCCCTCGACCTGGCCACCGCGGCCGCGCTCACCGAGACCTGGCGGGAGCTGCGCCACGCGGACGGGATCCGGGCGGTGGTGCTGACCGGCGCCGGTACGGCCGCCTTCTGCACCGGCATCGACCGCGGGGCCGAAGTCCCGCAGCCGGCCTCCCCCTACTCGGCGGACGATCCGCTGCTGGCGGTCGGCCCCAAGGCGTGCGACCTGTGGAAACCGGTGATCGCCGCCGTCAACGGCATGGCCTGCGGGGGCGCCTTCTACCTGCTGGGCGAGGCCGATTTCCTGATCGCCTCCGACACGGCCGCCTTTTTCGACCCGCACACCAGCTACGGCATGGTCAGCGCCTACGAGGCCGTGTACATGGCCCAGCGCATGCCCTTCGGGGAAGCCGCCCGCATGGCGCTGATGGGCACCGCCGAACGGCTCTCGGCCCGCCGCGCGCACACGATCGGCCTGGTCTCGGAGCTCACCGCCCCGGCGGAGCTGCTGCCCGCGGCCCTGCGGGCGGCGGGGATCCTGGCCGGCTTTCCGACGGAGGCCGTGCAGGGCACCGTACGGGCCCTGTGGTCGGCGAAGCAGGCCGCGCTCCAGCAGGCCCTGGCCCAGGCCCCGGCGCTGATCGCGCTGGGGAACCTGCCGCCGGAGCGGCAGGCGGAGCTGTTCGCGGCCCGCCGCTCGGCGCCCGAGCCCCGCGTGCGCTGACGGGCGCCGCGCCCGGACATGGCGGCGGCCCCGGCCCCCGGGAGGGGGACGGGGCCGACCGGGAGGCGGTGGATCAGCCCTCGACGACGCCGGAGGCCGCGATCTCGACCTTGCCCTTGGGGGCGCCGGACTGCGAGCCCAGGGCCTCGATCTGGTCGACGAGCTCCTTGCCCTCGACGACCTCGCCGAAGACGACGTGCTTGCCGTCGAGCCACGAGGTGACGACGGTGGTGATGAAGAACTGCGAGCCGTTGGTGTTGCGGCCGGCGTTCGCCATCGACAGCAGGTACGGGCGGTCGTGCTTCAGCTGGAAGTTCTCGTCCTCGAACTTCTCGCCGTAGATGGACTTGCCGCCGGTGCCGTTGTGGTTGGTGAAGTCACCGCCCTGCAGCATGAACTGGGGGATGACGCGGTGGAAGCCGGAGCCGGCGTAGCCGTAGCCGTTCTGGCCGGTGGCGAGCTCGCGGAAGTTGCGCGCCGTCTTCGGGACGACCTCGTCGAAGAGGCTGAAGACGATGCGGCCCGCGGGGGCGCCGTTGATGGTGATGTCGAAGTAGACGTTGCTCATGGGGTCCATCCTGTCACTCCCGGTGCGGTGCGCTACCCGGCGGGGCCGCGGCCCCGCCTTCGCGCAGCTCAGCCGCCGGTCCGCGTGCCGGTCCCCTTGGCCGCGTCCAGCGCGTACACGCAGCGGTCCTTGCTGCACGCGTACACCACGCCCGCCTCGGCCACCGGGGCTCCGGTGATCTCCCCGCCCGTGGCCAGCTTCCAGCGCAGCTGGCCGCCCGCCGCGTCCAGGGTGTACAGGCAGTGGTCGGCCGAGCCGAAGTGCACCCGGCCGTCCGCGACCGCCGGCAGGCCGGTGATCTCGCCGCCCGCCGCGAACCGCCACTTCGGGGTGCCGGTGACCGCGTCGAGGGTGTAGAGCGCGCTGCCCGCGCCCAGGTGCACGTTGCCGCCCACCACCAGCACCGGGTCGGAGGACTGCCGCGACTCCGTCGCGATCCGCCAGCGGTCCTGGCCGGTGGCCGCGTCCAGGGCGTAGACGGTGCCCAGGTAGTCGGCGAGGTACACCCCGCCGCCGGTGACGGCCGCGCCCGGCGCGAAGGCGGGCGGGGCGAGGAACACGGCGGGGGCCTCGAAGTGCCAGCGGACCCGGCCGGAGGCCCGGTCCACGGAGATCACCCGGGTACCGGCCGCGACGTAGACGTTCCCGTCGGCGGCGGGCGTGACCCGTACGGGGACGTTTCCGCAGGCCGCCGCGTCACCGATCGGGTAGGACCAGGACTCGCGGCCGGTGCGGGCGTCCAGGGCGCGCAGCCGCGCGTCCTGCCACACGTACACCGTGCCGTCGTGGAGGACGGGGGCCGCCTCCGGGGTCTCGAAGTCGCTCTGCGCGCCGGTCAGCTCCCACAGCGTCTGCCCGCCGGCCGCCTCCCGGGCCTGCACCCCGCCGCCGCGGGTGGCGGTGACGACGGTGCCCCGGTCGGCGCGCAGCGCGTACACCCAGGCGTCGGTGGACAGCCGCCACCGCTCGGTGCCGTCGGAGGCGTCGAGCGCGTAGAGGGAGGGGCCGTCGGAGGCGTGGATCCGGCCGTCGGAGACCGCCATGGACCAGGCGACGTCGCGGGTCTTGAACTGCCTGCGGCCGCTCGCCACGTCCAGGGCGTGCACCTCGAAGGAGGTCACGTAGAGCAGGTTCCCGGCGACGGCCGGGGTGCCCCACACCTCGTTCGACATGCGGAAGCGCCAGGGCCGCCAGCGGCCGCTGTCCGGGGCCGCGCCCTGTCCGGGTACGGAGCGGGTCGCGGGGGCGAGGGAGGAGGCCGCGGGCGTGGAGCCGTCGGGGCGGCGCACCCAGCCGGTCGCGGAGTCGGTGGAGGCGTGGGCCGCCGGGGCCGCCGCGGTGGCGCGCGGGCCGGGCCCGATCGGCACCGGGGAGCCGCCGAGCCGCACCGGCTCGCCGGAGGGCACCGGGGCCATCGGCGGGTGGTGGGGGCGCTGCGGGACGGCCTGCCCGGTGCGCGGGTCCACCCAGCCCTCGACCCCGCGCGGGCGCCGGTGCGTGGCGGCCTCGGACACCGGGGCGCCCCCGCCGCCGCGTCCGCCGGCGCCGGGCGCGGGCACGGAGACGGCGGTACGGTTCCCCGCGCGCCGGGCCTCGATCATGGCGACGGCCCGGGAGGGCAGCCAGGCCGAGGCGGTCCCGCTGTCGTCGCCGCCGTCGAAGAGGTGCGGGGCGAGCTGCGCCTGGAGGTCGGCCGGGGTGGGCCGCAGGGTGGCGTCCATCTGCATGCAGGACTCGATCAGGGGCCGCAGCTCCTCGGGCAGCCCCTCCAGGTTCGGTCCCTCGCGCAGCAGCATGAACACCGTCTCCACCGGGTTGGCCCCGTGGTAGGGCGGGTGTCCGGTGGCGGCGAAGACGAGGGTCGAGCCGAGCGAGAAGACATCGCTGGCGCCCTTGACGCTGCGCGAGTCCTTGGCCTGCTCGGGCGACATGTAGGCGGGGGTGCCGACGGCGACGTTCGTCATGGTCAGGCGGGTGTTGGAGACCCCGCTGGCAATACCGAAGTCGATCACGCGCGGGCCGTCCTCGACGACGAGCACGTTGGACGGCTTGAGGTCGCGGTGGACCAGCCCGGCCCCGTGGATGGACTGCAGGGCCTCGGCGATACCGGCCGCGAGCCACCGTACGGCCTGCGCGGGCATGGGCCCGCACTCGTTGACGATCTCCTCCAGGGAGGGCGCCGGCACGTAGGCGGTGGCCAGCCAGGGCACGGCGGCCCGGGGGTCGGCGTCGACCACGGCCGCCGTGTAGAAACCGGACACCGCGCGGGCCGCCTCCACCTCGCGCGTGAACCGCACGCGGAAGAGCTGGTCCTCGGCGAGCTCGGTCCGTACCGTCTTGATCGCGACCCGTCGTCCGGACGCGGACCGCGCGAGATAGACCAGCCCCATGCCGCCGGCGCCGAGCCGTCCCAGCACCTCGAAGGGGCCGATCCGTCTCGGGTCGTGCTGCGTCAGCTGCTCCACCACTCGCCTCCACACCTCCCCGTACGGGCCGTTCACCGGGCCCGCTCCCACCGGCACGGGGCCCTGCCCCGTGCAGCGTCTCACCCCGGGGCGCAGCCCGGGTCGCGCACCCCGATTCTGTCAGGCCCGGGCCCGGTCCGGCCCCGGCACGTCGAGCGGCGCGGTGTGATCTGCCCGGCGCGGCGCCCGCCGGGCTAGGCGTCGGTCTCCGTGCGGGGTTCCGAGAGGAGCCCGAAGACCGCCCCCTGATTGTCCGCGACGACCGCGATGCGGCCGTAGGGGGTGTCGAAGGGGTCGGCGGTGACCCGGCCGCCGAGCCGCTGGACCAGGGCCACGGACCGGTCGCAGTCGGGGACGGCGAAGTAGGCGAGGAAGTGCGCGGGCATGATCTCCGGGAAGGCGTCGGTGATCAGGCTGCGCCCGAGGACGGCGGTGTCGGTGCCGGGCGCGCTGCCGGGCGGGGACCAGATCCGGTACTCGACCCCGGCGTCGTCCTGGTCCTGCGGGACATAGCCGAAGACCTTGGCGTAGAAGACGTCGACGGCGTCGCGGGCGCGGGTGTAGACCTCGCTCCAGCAGTACGTGTAGGGCTCCTGCTGGGCGTCGAAGCCGTGGTGGGTGCCGGGCTGCCAGAGGCCGAAGACGGCGCCGCCGGGGTCGGCGGCCATGGCGGCGGTGCCGTAGGGGCCGACGGGCATCGGGTCGATGACCATCTGGCCGCCGGCGGCGCGGATGCGCTGGGCGCAGGCGTGGGCGTCGTTGGTGTAGAGGTAGACGCCCCAGACGGTGGGCATACGGCCGTCGGGCTTGGGGGCGAGTGCGGCGACGTTGCGGCCCCGGCTGTACGCCTGCGTGTAGTGGCCGTAGTCGGCCGCGCCGTCGCCGAAGGTCCAGCCGAAGAGTTCGCCGTAGAAGCGCTTGCCCGCCTCGACGTCCGGAAGTGAGGCGTCCACCCAGCAGGGGGAGCCCTCCACGAATGCGGCCATGGGCCTGGTTCCTTCCGTTCTGCGCGGTTCTGTACCAGGGCGTGTACCCCTCCCAGCTCTTTCAGCCATGATCCGCCCGAAGACTTGTCCACAGCCTGTTGACAAGACTATTCGGGGGAAACCTTGCGGAACCGGGCACCCTCGGGGGCGGTCGGTGACGTCCTGCGCCGGGTCGTCGCCAGGGCCGCGCCGGGCCGCCACCGGGCCGCCACCGGGCCGCCGCCCGACCGCCGCCGGGCGGCCGGATTCCGCGCGCGCGGACGCCTCGTACGGGCTCCCGCCCAGGCCAGGGCCCCCGTGACCCCATTTGCAGGCGGCCGAATAGCGCGCCGATCCCCCCTCGGTAAGCTGACGACATGACAGGACAAGTACGCACCGTCGACGGGCGTGTCGCCGGCCGGCGCGGCCAGGCGACGCGGCAGAAGCTGCTCGACTGCCTCAGCGAGATGCTCAGCTCCTCGCCGTACCGCGACGTCAAGGTGATCGATGTCGCCCGCAAGGCCGGTACCTCCCCCGCGACCTTCTACCAGTACTTCCCGGACGTCGAAGGCGCCGTCCTGGAGATCGCCGAGCACATGGCGGCCGAGGGCGCGCAGTTGACGTCGCTCGTCGAGGGCCGCACCTGGGTCGGCAAGTCCGGCTGGGCGGCCGCCGAGGAACTCGTCGAGGGATTCCTGGAGTTCTGGCGCCGCAACGATGCCATCCTGCGCGTGGTCGACCTCGGTGCCGCCGAGGGCGACAAGCGGTTCTACAAGATCCGCATGAAGATCCTGAACTCGGTCACCAACTCCCTGACGGAGTCGATGAAGGAGCTCCAGGCCAAGGGCAAGGTCGACAAGGACGTCAGCCCCGCCGCCGTGGCCGGCTCCCTGGTCGCGATGCTGGCCGCGGTCGCCTCGCACCAGAAGGGCTTCCAGACCTGGGGGGTCAAGCAGGCCGAGCTCAAGCCGAACCTGGCACTGCTCGTCCACCTGGGCATCACGGGCAAGAAGCCGACGCGGTAGCGGCGCGGGCCGGGCACCCGCGGCGGATGCCCCCGGTCAGCGCCGTTCCAGGCGGAACAGCCGGATCTCCCGCTCGATGCGCGCCTGGTACGTCGCGTACGGCGGCCAGAACCCCAGCACCGCGCGCCACGCCGCCGCACGCTCCTCCCCCGACAGCAGCCGGGCCCGTACGGCGATGTCCTTGCCTTGCCAACTCACGTCCGCGTCCGGGTGCTTGATCAGGTTCCCGGTCCACGCCGGGTGCCCGGGGCGGCCGAAGTTGGAGCCGATCAGGATCCAGCTCCTCCCGCCGTCCTCGGGCATGCAGGCGAGCGGGGTGGTGCGCGGCTCCCCCGTCCTCGCGCCCCGGGCGGTGAGGATGACGCCCGGCAGCATCCGGGCGCTCAGCAGCACCCGGCCCCGGGTCAGCCGGTGCACCGCCTTGTCCAGGGCGGGGACGAAGTGCGGGGCGACCCGGGCGAAGAGCCGGGTCGAGGAGACCTTCTGCATCAGCCGGACCCCGGCGGCGGTACGGGCCATCAGACGGCCACCTTCACCTGGGCGGAGCCGGCCGCACCGACCTGTACGCGGGCCACCGCGGCCGGGGCCGGCGCGAACAGCCCGGCGCGGTCCGCGGCGTGCGCGCGCAGCCGGTGGACGGGCCCGAAGAGCAGTTCGTCGGCCGCCGCCCGCTTGAAGTACAGGTGCGCGTCGTGCTCCCAGGTGAAGCCGATGCCGCCGTGCAGCTGGACCGCCTCCCCCGCCGCCGCCCGCAGCGCCTCCAGCGCCTGGGCCAGGGCCAGGCCGCCCTGCTCCGGGTCCCAGGCCGCGTAGTAGGCCGCCGAGCGCGCCGCCTGCACCCGTACGTACAGGTCGGCCAGGCGGTGCTGGACCGCCTGGAAGCTCCCGATCGCGCGGCCGAACTGCTCGCGCCCGCGGACGTACTCCACGGTGCGGGCCAGCGCCTGCCCGGCCGCGCCGGCCGCCTCGGCCGCGAGCACCGCGGCGGCGGTCCGCCCGGTGGCGGCGAGCGCCCCGGGCACGTCGGCTCCCTCGTCCCCCAGCAATTCGGCCCGCACGTCGCGCAGTTGGACCCTGCCCTGCGGCCGCGTCTCGTCGAGCACCGGCTGCCGGGTGCGTACGAGCCCGCGCGCGTCCTCCCGTACGAGGAACAGCAGCGTGCGGGAGCGCGCGAAGCCGCCCGCGTGCGCGGCCACCAGCAGCAGCGGGGCGCTGTGCCCGTCGAGCACCTGCGCCGCCTCCCCGTACAGCCGCCAGCCCCCCGCCTCCGGCCGGGCCTGCACCCCGCCCGCGCGGCCACCGCCGGCCCACTGCCCGGCAGCGTCCTCGCCGGTCAGCGCCAGCGCGGTGGCCAGGGCCGGGCCGGGCACGGCCAGGGCGGCGGTCAGCCCGCCCGACGCCAGCGGCGGCAGCAGCGCGGAGCGCTGCGCGGCGGTGCCGAGGGCGGCGACCAGGGGCGCGCAGAGCGCGGCGGTCGCCAGCAGCGGCGAGGGCAGCAGCGCCCGGCCCGTCTCCTCGCAGGCCAGCGCCAGATCGCCGGGGGCGCAGCCGACCCCGCCGTACTCCTCGGCGACGGCGATCCCCGGCAGCCCGACCTCCCGGGCGAGCCGCCGCCACAGCTCGCGGTCGTACCCGGCGCCGGTGCGGACGGCGGCCTTGACCTCGTCGGGGCCGCAGCGCTTGGCCAGGATCTCGCGGAGGGTGCGGCGCATCTGCTCCTGCTCCGCGGTGAAGGCGGCATCCATCGTGGGGCTCCTCCTGGCGACGACCACATCTGACGGCGCGTCATATTAGGCAGCCCGCCCCGAGATGCCCAGAGGAATCCCGGATCCATCTGCACCGCCTAGCGCCTGACGGTCCGTCAGCTGTACGGTCCCCCCATGCCCACACCCCTCGAAGGCATCCCCTCGCCGCGCCGCCGGGTCGCCGTCGTCGGCGTAGCCCTCTCGGACTGCGGCCGGGTGGACGGCCCCACCCCCTATGCCCTGCACGCCCAGGCCGCCCGCCGCGCCCTCGCCGACTCCGGCCTGGACCGCTCCGCCGTCGACGGCTTCGCCTCGGCCGGCCTCGGCACCCTCGCCCCCGTCGAGGTGGCCGAGTACCTGGGCCTGCGCCCCACCTGGGCCGACTCCACCTCGGTCGGCGGAGCCACCTGGGAGGTCATGGCCGCGCACGCGGCGGACGCCATCGCCGCGGGCCACGCCAACGCGGTCCTCCTGGTCTACGGCTCGACGGCCCGCGCCGACATCAAGGCCCGCCGCCGCACCGCGAACCTCTCCTTCGGCGCCCGCGGCCCCCTCCAGTTCGAGGTCCCGTACGGCCATACGCTGATCGCCAAGTACGCCATGGCGGCCCGCCGCCACATGCACCAGTACGGCACGACCCTGGAGCAGCTGGCCTCCGTCGCCGTACAGGCCCGCGCGAACGCGGGGACGAACCCGGACGCCATGTTCCGCGACCCGATCACCGTCGAGGACGTGCTCTCCGCCGAGATGATCGCGGACCCCTTCACCAAGCTGCACTGCTGCATCCGCTCGGACGGGGGCTGCGCGGTGCTGCTGGCCGCGGAGGACTACGTACCGGACACGGCCAAGGCCCCCGTCTGGATCCTGGGCTCGGGCACCTCCGTCTCGCACACCACGATGTCGGAGTGGGAGGACTTCACGGTCTCCCCCGCGGCCGTCTCCGGCCGCACCGCCTTCGCCCGCGCCGGCCTGACCCCGGCGGACGTGGACCTCGCGCAGATCTACGACGCCTTCACGTACATGACCCTGGTGACCCTGGAGGACCTCGGCTTCTGCGCGAAGGGCGAGGGCGGCCCCTTCGTGGAGAAGGGCCGCCTGCTGCGCACGGGAGACCTCCCGGTCAACACGGACGGCGGCGGCCTCTCCGCCTGCCACCCGGGCATGCGCGGCCTCTTCCTCCTGGTGGAGGCGGTCCGCCAACTCCGCGGCGAAGCGGGCGCGGGCCAGGTCACGAAGCCGGACGGCACCCTCCCCCGAACCGCCCTGACCTCAGCCACGGGCGGCTGGTTCTGCACGTCGAGCACCATCCTCCTGGGCCGCACATAGCCCGGCGCCCACACCACCTCGCCCTGCCCCCGAGCACCGGGCGAAGCCCGACGCGGGGGAGCACCCGTACCCGCTGATCAGGCGAGCCCGGAGTCCCGTACAGGCATCCGGTCGACAAGCGCCTCAAGGCGTTTCTCGAACTCCTTGCGGCCCTCACCGGGGCTGATGGTCTCCAGAGCGACGAGCGCCGTCACCGCGACGTCCACCAGTTCCTTCATGACGTCGTCCATGGAGTGCGACCGCCCCTTGCGGGGATTGGCCCCGTTCACCCCGTGGACGGCCTCGGCCACCTCCCCGAACTCCTCCCCGACCTTGAGGACCCGGAACAGGACCACCTCCCGCGGGCTCAGATCGCCGACGCTGTCGTCCAGCCACCGCTTGATGCGCCGAATCCGCTCCCACGTCTCGTCGTCGCCGTGCAACTCGCCGTCCATGGCTCTCCTTACGGGCGGGCAGGATCAAAACAGCAACGACACAAACGCGCCGACCGTCGCGGCGACGCCCACGCCGCTGGCCAGCTCCGCGCGGTCGGCCATCCGCCCTGCCACCGTGCACGCACGAACAGGCGAGCAGCCAGCCGACGAAACCACGCAAGCCGAAGGCGTGATCGTACGACCACAGCACCTACCTGCCCAACGCCAAAGGCCGGCAGCCACCGCCCGGCCGAACTGAATCCGCGCCTGCGACGTGCACCAGCCCCAAACCACCAGCGGCCGCCGTCCTGCGGCCGCCCGTAGCGATCACCGGCGGCCCCTGCCCGGCCCAGGCCGATCGCCGGCCGCTGAGCCGACGGGGACACGCAGCGATGTGACGCGCCCCGGGCTCCGCCCGGACGGCCGGGCCGCCCCGAGGGTCTTTTGCCGCCCCGGCCCGTTCCTTGGGGGGGCTTCCCCTCCCGCCCGCGCGGCTCCCGCCCTACTTCCCCTCCGCCAGCGTGTCCGCCACCAGCGCGTTGGCATGCCCGTGCCCCAGCCCGTGCTCCGCCTTCAGCCAAGCGACAAGCTCCATGTGCTTGCTCAGCGGCGAAGCCCTGATGAGGTCCTTCCACTCCCCGATCGGCCGCCCGTACTTCTTCTCGATCGACGGAAAGTAACTCGCGGGCCCCTTGACCACCTCGGCCATGACACAACTCCTCGCCACTAAGCAACCGTTGCACCCTCGCGGCGCCCCGTGTCACAGATATGACTGCACAACTCCCGAAAACTCATCGCCGTCCCCAAACATTTCTCATCCAGACCAACAGGCCAGCGAGCACGCAACCGACCGACCGACCTAGGAGACCCCATGGCCGACGATCTCTCCGCAGTGGCGCGCTTCCTCTTCGAGGCCGGCACGCTCAAGCACACCCGGCGCACCGGCTGGTGGATGGCCGGTGTCGACAATCCGGAGAGCGTCGCCGAGCACTCCTGGCGTACGTCCCTCATCGCCTCCGTCATCGCGAAGCTGGAGGGCGCCGACCCCGCGCGGGCCGCCTTTCTCGCCGTGTGGCACGACACCCAGGAGACCCGCACCGGCGACGTCAACCACCTCGGGAAGAAGTACGCGACCGGCGCCGACCCGCAAGCGGTGACGGCGGACCAGACCACCGGTATGCCCGAGGCCCTGGCGGCCACGATCCAGGAGCTGGTGGCCGAGTACGAGGGGAAGGAATCCCCCGAGGCGGTCTGCGCGCGTGACGCGGACAAGCTGGAGTGCATGCTCCAGGGCATCGAGTACCGGGCGCAGGGTTACGCGGCCGCGCAGCGCTGGATCGACAACAGCCGGGCCAGGCTCACCACCGAGACGGGCAAGCGGCTGGCGGAGGAACTGCTCAGCGAGGACCCCATCGGCTGGCTGCGGGCGGCCGTCGGCGAGACCGGCTGAGCCCTGCATACACCTCGGCGGGACATCCGTAGCGGCGCGGATGGTGTTCGATGGCCGCATGAGCAGCAGTGACGAGAAGACCACCACAGGCGACGACTTCCGCCGCACCCTGCACGCCCTCCGTGTCTGGGACTCGTCCCTGCCCGGCTTCGACGTGGCGGAGGCGCCGGCCGGTCCCCTGGCCCTGTTCCACGAGTGGTTCGTGCACGCCGCGCGGGCCGGGCAGCCCGAGCCGCACACGATGAGCCTGGCGACGGTGGACGCCGATGGCCGGCCCGACGTACGGACGCTGATGCTGCACGACGCCGACGCGCGCGGCTGGCACTTCGCCTCGCACGCCACGAGCGCCAAGGGCGCGCAGCTGGCCGCGCACCCGGCGGCCGCCCTCGGGTTCTACTGGCCGACGGTGGGCCGGCAGATCCGCATCCGGGGCGAGGTCACGGCATGCGGGCCGGAGGAGAGCCGGGCGGACCTCGCGGTCCGCTCGCGAGGCGCGCTGGCCGCCGCGCTCACGGGGCGGCAGAGCGAGGTGCTGGGCTCGGTGGAGGAGCTGATGCGGGCCTCGGCGGCTGCCTGGGAGCGGGCGGGTGCGGAGCCGGAGGCGCCGGCTCCGACCTGGACGCGGTACGTACTGGCCCCCGCCGAGGTGGAGTTCTTCCAGGGGGACGCCGCCCGCAGGCACATCCGCCTGCGCTACCGGCGTACGGAACCGCAGGCAGGCGCGGACTCCTGGGTACGGGAGCTGCTCTGGCCCTGAGCACCCACCCCGCGGAACAGGACCGGCCTCCTACACCTCGGGCTCCCACGCGATCAGCTGCTCGAACACCCGCGGATCCCCCTCGGCCTCCAGGTCGTCCAGCGTGAGGCGGCCCCACATGAAGAGAAGCACCTGCTCGGCGGTACCCGTGGCCGAGGCGGAGGCCGAGGCGGGCGCCGAAGTGGCCCCGGCCGCAAGGGGCGCGGCCAAGCCCCGGTACCGTCCAGCGTCAGCAGCCAGGACCGCCCCTCGGTGACGTGGTAGTGGATGGTGGATGGTGGATGGTGGCGGGCTCGTGCGGCCACGCGACCGGCGTGGAGTTGCAGGTGTCGAGGAACTCGGCCACACCGTCGACCGCGACCTCCACCGGCATCGGCCGCACCGCACCCCCCGCGAGCTGGGCGTCGTACGTGTGCACCAGCAGCTCGTGCACCCGGCGCCGGGCCACGCCCCTGGCGTTCGCCGGTGACACCCCGGCGCGCCACCACGTCCAGCACCCGCGCTCCGGACCGGCCTCGCGCAGCGTACGGAGCAGCAGCTCGTTCGACTCGTCGTACCAGGCCAGCAGCGTCTCGCGCTCGCGCCGCACCTCCCCGGCGTCCCTGACCGGCGGAGCCTCGGCCGGGCCCGCGGCGACGATCGCGGCCCACCAGCGCCGGCCCGTACCCAGGTGCCGTACCAGGTCGAACAACGTCCACCCGGGGCAGGACGGCACCGGCGCGTCCAGGCCGGGAGCCCTCAGCCCCCGCCCTCCCCCTCCGGCACAAAAACCGCCACCCAGATCCCCTCCCCGGCCTCCCCGGCCTCCCCCGCCTCCCGGAACCCGACCCGCAGAGCCATCCCCACCCGCAACGCCCCCACCGGGCAGTCCACCACCTCGGTCATCATCCGCGGCCCTTCCGCAAGGTCGACCACAGCAGCCACATACGGCACGCGCGCCCCGAACGGCGGCAGGTCGTTCCGGTGGACCACCGACCACGTGTACAGCGTGGCCCGCCCGCTCGCCGCCTCCCACGCCACCCGCTCCTCCCCCGCCCAGCAGAACGGGCAGAACTCCCGCGGGTAGTGGTGCGCCCGACCGCACTCCGCACACCGGCGCAGCAGCAGCCGGCCCTCGGCGGCAGCGTCCCAGTAGGGGCGGGTGAAGTCGTCGATCTCCGGGAGGTCGTACCGCACCCCGCCGCTCACCGGAAGAGTCCGAACGCCGCGTCGAGGGACCAGACCTGCCAGGACATGGCGAACAGCGCGACCAGCGAGATGAGCGCCATCATCGCGTTCTGCCCCTGCTCGGCCCAGTCGTGGATCATCAGCACCAGATACAGCAGGTTGAGGACCAGCCCCCCGACCAGCGCCACGGGCGTCAGGAACCCGAGCACCAGCCCCATCCCCAAGGCCAGCTCGGCATAGACGACGACGTACGCCATCACCCGCGGGCGCGGCGCGACCACCCGTTCGAAGCCGCCCCGCACGAAGCCCCACCGATGCTTACCGGCCACCTCACCGGCCCACGCGATACCGGTCCCCCGCTCGAACCAGCCCTTCTTGTCCTTGTGCCGCCAGCTCTCCAGCCACCACAGGCCGAGCCCGATGCGGAGTACGGCGAGCCATTCGGCCCCACTGAGCCAGACGGTCTGCATCTGCGCCTGCATCCCTCACCCACCCAACCACCGGACCGCACCACATATCTGACGGTACGTCAGTTCACCGGATCGTACGGAATCCCGCAAGGCCGCAGACAGCGCGAGCCCAACCCCCGCCCCGCGGCCGGTCCCCACCGTGACCGATCCGCAATCGATTCCCCGCCCGACCGAGACCCATCAACCCAGCGTGGCGATACGCTCACACCTCATGCCCGGAGTCCCCACACCCCCCGACATGACCACCCAGCCCCGCCCCGTGTACGTCATCGGGGCCGGCCCCGGCGGCCTCGCCGCGGCCGCCGCGCTGCGCGCCCGCGGGGTCCGTGCCGTGGTCGTCGAGAAGTCCGACACCGTCGGCTCGTCCTGGCGGCGCCACTACGACCGGCTCCACCTGCACACCACGCGCCGCCTCTCCGCCCTCCCGGGCCTGGCCATGCCGCGCCGCTTCGGGCGCTGGGTCTCGCGCGACAACGTCGTGCGGTACCTGGAGAAGTACGCGGAGTTCCACGAACTGGAGCTCGTCACCGGCGTCGAGGTGACCCGCATCGACCCCGCCCCGGAGGGCGAGACCGGCTGGACGCTCCACGCCACCGGCGGGCGGGAGCTGGCGGCCGCGGCGGTCGTCGTCGCCACCGGCTTCAACCACACCCCCCGGCTGCCCGACTGGCCGGGCCGCGAGACGTACACCGGCCGGCTGCTGCACGCCGCCGACTACCGCTCGCCCCGGCCGTACGAGGGCCAGGACGTGCTCGTCGTAGGCGTCGGCAACACGGGCGCGGAGATAGCCGTCGACCTCGTCGAGGGCGGCGCGGCCCGGGTGCGGCTGGCGGTGCGCACCGCCCCGCACATCATGCGCCGCTCCACGGCGGGCTGGCCGGCCCAGCGCAGCGGGATCCTCGTCCGCCGGCTGCCGGTGCGGCTCGTGGACCGGCTGGGGGCGCTGGTGGCGCGGGTGTCCGTACCGGACCTGTCGGCGTACGGGCTCCCGCGCCCGGCCACCGGCCTGTACAGCCGGGTCCGCGAGGGGGCGATCCCGGTGCAGGACGTCGGCCTCGTCGACGCGGTGCGGAGCGGGAAGGTGCAGGTGGTGGCGGCGGTCGAGTCCTTCGACGGCGAGGAGGTGCTGCTCGCGGACGGCTCGCGGATCACCCCGGACGCGGTGGTGGCGGCGACGGGCTACCGGCGTGCGCTGGAGGGCCTGGTCGGCCACCTCGGCCTCCTGGACGGCCGCGGCCGTCCACTCGTGCACGGCGCCCGCACCTCCCGCCGCGCGCCGGGCCTGTTCTTCACCGGCTTCACCAACCCGATCAGCGGCATGTTCCGCGAGATGTCCCTGGACGCGGAGAAGATCGCCCGAGCCGTCCCCCGCCACCTGGGCCCCCGCCCCGCCGCCGGCAACACCGGCCCGAAGCCGACGAACCTGCCACCGGTGGCTCCGCTGGCGTAGGGGCGGGCGATGCCGGGGCCCTCACGGGCGGCGGTACAACCGCACGGCCCGCTCCAGGTCCACGCCCGCCCCCTCCCCGCCCACTTCGAGGAAGCACTCCACCTGCCAAGCCTGCGCGGCGGCGGCGGTGCGGTTGGTGGTGGCCACCCAGGGCGGATACACCCGGAACCCCCGCTTCCCACCCCGCCCACCCTCAGCCACGACCCCGTGCCGCCGGAGCACGTCCGGAGGGAACACGAACTGCCCGAAGTGCTCCCCGTCCCGACTGCCGATGACAAACAAGTCAACGGAATCAGAGACGTCAAAGGGCTGAATGGGCCCACCCGCCTCCCGCTTCCACACGGTCACGAACTGCCCGACCTTGGTGGGCGTGGTCCGGGCAGCCCGATACCGCACGGCAAGCCCGTCGAGCCGGAACGTATGCGCGGCGTACTCAGCGCTCTCGGCCTCAGCCACAGGCTCCGAACACACGAACCCACAGGGGTCATACACAAGCTCCTTGACCACCCGCAGATCCCCGTACACGGCGCCACCCCACTCCCCGGCCCCGCACTCACCCGCCCGAACCCGCTCAGAACCCATCCCCCCACCCTCCCACGCCCCTACGACAACGGACCCGGGGCGCGGCGCATCGCCGCCCGGCCGCCAGCCCAGCCCCGCCCTCAGGGCGCCTGGTCGCCGTAGCGCGTCGCCGCAGCGGTGTGCGGCCGTGGCCGGGCCCGCCCAGCGGGCGCAGCGCGCGGGCAGCGCCCCCGGCACGCCCGCCGCAGGCGAACCGCGCCGCCCCGCCCGCAGGGCGCCCGGCCGTCGTAGCGCGCCGGCCCGGCGGGGGTGGCCGGGGGCCGGCGGCGCGGATAGGTGCGGGCCGCCCCGGGCTGCCGCCCGCCCCCGCGCGCCCGCGGCCGGTTCGTGCTCTGGACCCGCCCGCGCGGGATCTGGCACCGTTCACCTCATCGCCCCATCAGCGGGCCCCGCCCCGCCCCGCCTTTCCTCGCGCAGCACTGTTCCTGACGGCGCGTCAGTTGCGTAATCTGACTACACGTCAGTTTCAACGAGCAGGAGCGGGCGGAACGATGCTTGGATCTACTCACGGCACCCTCACCACCGACTTCCGCGCACGTGTCGATGCCTGCGGGAAGACCCCCAGGATGGCCGTCCACTCGTCCGCGGCCCCCTCCGCCGACGACGCGGTCCCCCTCGACGTCAGCGGGCGGCCGCTGCACGCCGACGTCCCCGACCTCGACCGTTTCTTCCGGCCCGAGTCCGTCGCCGTCATCGGCGCCTCCGACGCCGACGGCCGCCCCAACACCGGCATCACCCGCCAGCTCATCGCCTGGGCCGAGCGCGTCGGCGCCCGCATCCACCCCGTGCACCCCACCCGCCCCACCGTCTTCGGCCGGGCCTGCCACGCCTCCGTCGCCGACCTGCCCGAACAGGTCGACCTCGCCGTCCTCCTCGTCTCCGACCCCCTGCCCGTCGTCGAGGAGCTGGCCGAGGCCAAGGTCCGCTTCGCCGTCGCCTTCGCCTCCGGCTTCGCCGAGACCGGCGGCGAGGGCGCCGCCGCCCAGGAGCGCCTCGGCGAAGCCGTCCGCCGCTCCGGGCTGCGCCTGCTCGGCCCCAACACCAACCTCAACGCCTTCGAGCGCTTCCGCGACGACCTCGACGGCCCGGCCATCGCCCTGATCACCCAGTCAGGCCACCAGGGCCGCCCCGTCCACACCCTCCAGGAGCTCGGCATCCGCCTCTCCCACTGGGCCCCCACCGGCAACGAGGCCGACCTGGAGACCGCCGACTTCATCTCCTACTTCGCCGAGCGCCCCGAGGTCGGCGCCATCGCCTGCTACGTCGAGGGCCTGAAAGACGGCCGCTCCTTCCTCCTCGCCGCCGACCGGGCCGCCCGCAACCGCGTCCCCGTCGTCGCCGTCAAGGTCGGCCGCACCGAGACCGGCGCCCGTACCGCCGCCTCCCACACCGGGAAGCTCACCGGCGCGGACACCGTCGTGGACGCCGCCATGCGCCAGTTCGGCGTGATCCGCGTCGACGGGCTCGACGAGCTCCAGGACACCGCCGCCCTCCTCGCCCGCGCCCGCCCCCCGCAGGCCGACGGCGTGGTCGTGTACTCCATCTCCGGCGGCACCGGCGCCCACTTCTCCGACCTGGCCACCGAGGCGGGCCTGCACCTGCCCACCCTCCCGCAGGCCAAGCAGGACGAACTGCACCAGTGGATACCGGACTACCTCAGCGTCGCCAACCCCGTCGACAACGGCGGCCACCCCGTCGGCGACTGGCGCGGCCGGAAGATCATCGACGCGATCCTCGCCGACCCCTCCGTGGGCGTCCTCATCTGCCCGATCACCGGCCCCTTCCCGCCCATGAGCGACCGGCTCGCGCAGGACCTGGTCGACGCCGCCGAGCAGACCGACAAGCTGGTCTGCGTCATCTGGGGCTCCCCCGTCGGCACCGAGGACGCCTACCGCACCACCCTCCTCGGCTCCTCCCGCGTCGCCACCTTCCGCACCTTCGGCAACTGCATCACCGCCGTACGCGCCTACCTCGGCCACCACCGCTTCACCACCGGCTACCGCTCCCCCTTCGACGACGCACCCCGCACGCCCTCACCCTCGTACCGCAAGGCGCAGGCCCTGATGCGGCCCGGCCAGCAGCTCAGCGAGCACGCGGCGAAGCAGCTGCTGCGCGCCTACGGGATACGGGTCCCCCGCGAGCAGCTGGTGACCAGCGCGGCGGCGGCGGTGCGCGCGGCGGGGCTGGTGGGCTACCCGGTGGTGATGAAGGCGTCGGGGCCGCAGCTCGGGCACAAGACGGAGCTGGGGCTGGTCAAGATCGGCCTGACCTCGGCGAGCCAGATCCGCGACGCGTACCGGGAGCTGACGGACATCGCGCGCTACGAGGGCGTGCCGCTGGACGGGATCCTGGTCTGCCAGATGGTCGAGCGGGGGGTGGAGATGGTCGTGGGGGTCACCCATGACGAACTGTTCGGGCCGACGGTGACGGTGGGGCTGGGCGGGGTCCTCGTGGAGGTCCTGCACGACGCGGCGGTCCGCGTGCCGCCCTTCGGGGAGGACCAGGCGCGGGCGATGCTCGGGGAGCTGCGGGGGCGGGCACTGCTGGAGGGGGTGCGGGGGGCGCCGGCGGCGGATGTGGACGCGCTGGTGGAGGTGGTGCTGAGGGTGCAGAGGATGGCGCTGGAGCTGGGGGGTGAGCTGGCCGAGCTCGACATCAACCCCCTGATGGTGCTCCCGCGCGGCCAGGGCGCGGTGGCCCTGGACGCCCTGGCCATCTGCCACTGAGGCTCGCCGGCGCGGGGGTGGGCGGGCGCTGCCCGAAGCCGGTCCCGTCGGCGCGGCGGGATGACCGGGCTCCGCCCGGACCCGGTCCTCAAACGCCGGACGGGCTGGATTTGCCGACCGCCCGGCTTTTGAGGTCCGCACACCGATCCGGGCCGAAATCCAGCCTCGCCTGGGGGTACCGCCCAGCGGTAGCTGGGGGAGTTTGAGGCGCGGGGTCCGGGGCGGAGCCCCGGGAAACGGAGAAAGGGCGGGGCGGGGACGGCTCCGCGCAGCGACACCCCCGCACCCCCACCGGCCCGCGTCCGACCAACCCCGAACCCCGGAACCGCCCCGCGTTCAAGCCGCCCCGCGCACCGCCATCACCCGCACCCAAGCCACCCGCACCCCCCACCACCCACGCCCGCTCCACCCACCCCGAAGGGACCCACCCCATGACCGCCGCCCCCGAGGACGAAGTCCTCCACCGCACCGAGAACTCCGTCACCTACATCACCCTCAACCGCCCCGCCAGCATGAACGCCCTCACCCCCACCCAACGCGACCGCATCATCGCCCTCCTCCACACCGCCTCCGCCACCCCCACCACCCGCGCGGTCGTCCTCACCGCCACCGGCACAAGCTTCTGCGCCGGCGCCGACCTCCGCGGAACCCCCGCAACCACCACACCCCCAGCGCCAACTCCCGCCCCAGCCCCCGCCCCCACACCCGCCCCCGGCGACATCACCCGCATGATCCGCCACGGCGCCCAACGCCTCCTCACCGCAGTCCTCGACTGCGAAAAACCCGTCCTCGCCGCCGTCAACGGCACGGCCGCCGGCATCGGCGCCCATCTCGCCCTCGCCTGCGACCTCGTCATCGCCGCCGAAAGCGCCCGCTTCATCGAGGTGTTCGTGCGCCGCGGACTCGTCCCCGACGGCGCCGGCGCGTACCTGCTGCCCCGTCTCATCGGCCCGCAGAAGGCCAAGGAGCTGATGTTCTTCGGCGACGCCGTCCCCGCCGCCGAAGCGGCCCGCCTCGGCCTGGTCAACCGCGTCGTCCCCGACGCCGAGCTCCAGGACACCGCCCGCGCCTGGGCCGAACGCCTCGCCCAGGGCCCCACCCGGGCCCTGACCCTGACCAAGCAGCTGGTCAACGCCTCCCTGGACGGCGACCGCGCGGCCTCCCTCGCCGCCGAGGCCACCGCCCAGGAGCTCAACATGAGCACGGCCGACGCCCACGAGGGCCTGGCGAGCTTCGCCGAGCGCCGCCCGCCGAAGTACCTCGGCCGCTGATCCCCCAGGCCCCCCGGCCCCTCACGCCCCCCGCTACCCACGCCGCACTACATCCCCGGCTGCGGCCTCAGCAGCGCGAACACCGCCCCCGCCGGATCGACCACCCACGCCATCCGCCCCACCTCCGGGATGTCCTCGGCCGGCATCATCACGCTGCCGCCCCGATCCTCCACGGCCCGCACCGTCGCGTCCACCTCCGCGCAGTGGAAGTACGGGACCCAGCGCGGCCCCCCGGCCCCCTCGGCCAGCGGGGCGGCGCCGCCGAAGGAGGTGTCCTGCTGGTCGCCCTCGCCGAGGCTGAGCACCCGGTACGTCATCCCGGGCGCCTCCATCTCGGAGTGCCGCCAGCCGAACAGCCCCGCGTAGAAGCCGATCGCCGCGACCGGATCCGGTACCTGGAGCTCCACCCACAGCAGCGCCCCGGGGGCCGAGGTGAGCCCGAGCCCGAGGGTCTTGCCGGGCTGCCACAGCGCGAACTCGGCCCCCTGCGGGTCGGTGGCCTGCGCGAGCCAGCCCTCGCCCATGACGTCCATGGGCTCCATCCGGATCCGCCCGCCGCCCGCGGTGACGGCTTCGGCGGTGGCCATGATGTCGGAGGTGCAGAAGTGGGTCATCCAGGCGGCCGAGGCACCCTCCTCGGTGAGCGGCCCGATGGCGGCGACGGTCTTGCCGTCGACCTGGAAGAAGCCGTACCCGCCCGCCTCGGGCCCGGCGGAGACGAAGGTCCAGCCGAAGACGGCGCCGTAGAAGTCCGCGGAGGCGGCGGTGTCGGGGCTGCCGAGGTCGAGCCAGTTGGGCGATCCGGTACGGAAATCAGTGCCGAGCATGGTCCCTCCGGGGTCCGGACGAGCGTACGGTTCCCCGCCACCATGCCGACCCGGCCCCGACCCCCGCCCCCACAGACCCACCCACCCACCGGGTTTCACCCGTGCGGGGGCACCCCGCCGGCCCCACGCTCCCGGCCGGGGCGAGACCGGCCCCGAGCCAGGCCCGGACCGGCCCGACGTCCCCCAGCCGGGAGCCGGACCCGGACCGGCCGGAGGCCAAACCCAGCCGGGCCGAGCCGGACCCGGACCGGGCCCGGCCAGGCCGGGAGCCGGGCCCGGCCCGGCGTGCGGCTCACCGCACCCCGGCCGCCCGCCGGGCTTCCCATCTGACGAACCGTCAGGTTCAATCGGTTCTGTGATGGGACACGCAGGGATGGCGGCCACCGTCGTCCGATATCTCAGGTCAGCCGGCTCCCCCACCGCCGCCCCGGCCGTCGACGCGTTGCCGCGGCCCGAGTTGCGGGCCGTCGGGGAGGACGAGCGGGCGCCCGTCGGACCCGCCGAGTTCCGGGCCGTGCTCGGGAACTTCGCCAGCGGGGTCACCGTGATCACCGCACCGCCCGGCCCCGGCGAGGAGGCCCCGGCCGGCTTCGCCTGCCAGTCCTTCGCCTCGCTCTCCCTCGACCCGCCCCTGGTCACCTTCATGGTGGCCCGTACGTCGACCACCTGGCCCCGCATCGCCCGCGCCGGGGTGTTCTGCGTGAACATCCTCGGGGCCGAGCAGGGCGCGCTGTGCCGGTCCTTCGCCGTCAGCGGCGCCGACAAGTTCGCCGGGGTGGCCCACGCCCCCGCCCCCGTCACGGGATCCCCGCGCCTGGACTCCGTACCGGCATGGATCGACTGCCGGATCCACGCCGTCCACACGGGCGGGGACCACCTCATCGTCGTCGGCCGGGTGGTGGCCATGGGCGCGGCGGGAGAGGGCTCGCCCCTGCTCTTCCACAAGGGCCGCTTCGGCCGCCTGACCACCGACTGACGCCGGCTCAGCCCGCGGCCCCCTGCCGACCAGCGCCGCCCGCGGGCTCAGCCCGAGCCCGCCGGCCCCGCCTCCGGGCCCCCTCCCCCGGCCTCAGCCCGCGGATCCCACCCTCGGGCCCGCCCCCGGGCCCCCGCCCCCGGGCCCGCCCCCCCCTCAGAACGTCAGCACCCCCCGCGCCACCCGCCCGCCGTGCGCGTCCGCCGCCGCCTTCGCGAAGTCCTCCACCGGGTAGACCTCCGTCACCAGCTCGTCCAGCAGCAGCCGGCCCTGCCGGTAGAGGTCCGCGTACAGGGCGATGTCGCGCTGCGGGCGCGAGGACCCGTACCGGCAGCCCATGATCGTCTTGTCCAGGTAGAGGGACGAGACCTGGAACGACGCCTCCTCCCGGAACCCCGGCACGCCCAGCAGCACCGCCTGCCCGTGCCGGTCGAGGAGGTCCACCGCCTGCCGGATCAGCCCCACGTGCCCCACGCACTCGAAGGCGTGGTCCGCCCCCGTCGGCAGGATCTCCCGCACCGCCGCCGAGGAGTCCGCCCCCGCCGAGGCGTCGACGAAGTGCGTGGCCCCGAAGCGCCGGGCCACCGCCTCCTTCGCCGGGTTCGCGTCCACCGCCACGATCGTCGTGGCCCCGGCGATCCGGGCGCCCTGGAGCACGTTCAGCCCGATCCCGCCGGTCCCGATCACCACCACCGTCTCGCCGCGGTCGACCCGCGCCCGGTTCAGTACCGCCCCCACCCCCGTGAGCACCCCGCAGCCGATCAGCGCCGCCGAGGTGAGCGGGATGTCCGCCGGGATCTTCACCGCCTGGACCGCCTTGACCACCGTGCGCTCCGCGAAGGCCGAGTTCGAGGCGAACTGGAACAGCGGCTTCCCGCCCCGCGAGAAGGGCTGCCCCGGCGCCCCGATCGCCTTGCGGCACATCGTCGGCCGGCCCCGGTCGCAGTCCGCGCACGCCCCGCAGTTGGCGAGCGTCGACAGCGAGACGTGATCGCCCGGCACCACGTGCGCCACCCCCGGACCGACCGCCTCCACCACCCCCGCCCCCTCGTGCCCGAGCACCACCGGCCGCGGGAACGGGATCGTCCCGTCCAGCACCGACAGATCGCTGTGGCACAGCCCGGCCGCACCGACCGCGACCAGCACCTCCCCCGGCCCCGGATCGCGGACCTCCAGGTCGTCGACCACCTGGGCCTGCTCGCCGTCGAACACGACACCTCTCACCTGGGCTCCTTAGGCAGGCCGAGCACCCGCTCGGCGATGATGGTGCGCTGGATCTCGTCCGAACCGCCGTAGATCGTGTCCGCGCGGGTGAACAGGAAGAGCCGCTGCTCCTCGTCGAGCCCGTTCTCGTACGGGAGTTCCGGCGCCCAGGACCCGGCGCCCGCGGCCGCCGCAGCGCCCCGGACCTCCACGGCCAGCTCCCCGAGCCGCCGGTGCCAGCCGCCCCACAGCAGCTTCGCCACGCTCGGCGCGCCCGGGTCCCCGCCCGCCGCCAGCGTCCGCAGCGCGTTCCACCGCATGGTGCGCAGCTCGGCCCACTGCCGTACGAGGCGGTCGCGGAGCACGGCGTCGGCCGCGCCCGAAGCCGCGTACAGCCGCAGGACCCGCTCCAGTTCGGCGGCGAAGCCGATCTGCTGGACGAGGGTGGAGACGCCCCGCTCCCGCGCGAGCAGTCCCATGGCCACCGGCCAGCCGTTCCCCTCGCCGCCGACGACCTCCGCCGCGACCGCCCCGTCGAAGAACACCTCGTTGAACTCGGAGGTCCCCGACAGCTGCCGGATCGGCCGCACCTCCACCCGGCCCGGCTGGTCCATCCGTACGAGGAGGAAGGACAGCCCCCGGTGCCGCCGCGAGCCCGGCTCGGTGCGGGCCAGGACGAAGCACCAGTCGGCCTCGCGGGCCAGGGAGGTCCAGATCTTCTGCCCGGTGACGCGCAGCAGCCCGTCGGCCCGGTCCCGTACGGCCGCGGTACGGACCCCCGCGAGGTCGGAACCGGCGTCCGGCTCGCTGTACCCCTGGCACCACAGTTCCTCGCCGCGCGCGATGCCCGGCAGGAAGCGGCCGCGCTGCTCCGGGCTGCCGTGGGCGAGCAGGGTGGGCGCGAGCAGGTTCTCCCCGATGTGGCCGACCCGGCCGGGCGCGCGCAGCGCCGCGTACTCCTCCGCCCACACCACCTGCCCGGTGAGGGACAGCCGCCGCTGCCCGTAGGCCCCGTCGGGGGCGTCCCAGCCCTGCCCGATCCAGCCGCCGCGGCCCAGCTCGCGCTCCCAGGCGCGGCGGACCCCGGCCCCCTCGTGCTCGCTGCCCGGGCCGCCGAGGCCGCGGGCGTGCGCGTACGGGCCCACCAGGTGCGCGGCCAGCCAGGCGCGGGCGCGGCCGCGCAGCTCCTCGTCCTCGGCCCCGAAGGCGAAATCCACGCCGGTCCCCCTTCGTCCGTCAGGCGTTGGGGCGGTCCTTGGCGGCCGCCGCCCTGGCCATGGCCTCCAGCTGGGCCAGCATCGGCATGGGGTCGGTGCCGACGGTCCCGGGCAGGAGGCCGGCGATCCGCTCCGGGGTCCAGGGGCCTTCGGCGTACGCGGCGCGCAGCTCGCGCGGCTGCGCCCATACGGCGATCTTCGGTCCGGCGATCGTGTACACCTGCCCGGTGATGGGCTCGCCGCCGGCGGCGCGGGCGCGGTCGGAGAGCAGGTAGGTGACGAGCGCGGCGACGTCCTCGGGCTCGCCGATCTCCTTGAGCTCCATGGGGACGTTCGCGGACATCCGGGTGCGGGCGACGGGCGCGACGGCGTTGGCGGTGACCCCGTACTTGGCCAGGCCCAGGGCGGCGGAGCGGACGAGGGAGATGATCCCGCCCTTGGCGGCGCTGTAGTTGGCCTGGGCGACGGAGCCCTGGTGGTTGCCGCTGGTGAAGCCGATGAGGGTGCCGGAGCCCTGGCGGCGCATGACGGCGGAGGCGGCGCGGAAGAGGGTGAAGGTGCCCTTGAGGTGGGTGGCGACCACCGGGTCCCACTCCTCCTCGGTCATGTTGAAGAGCATGCGCTCGCGCAGGATCCCGGCGACGCAGACAACCCCGTCGACGCGCCCGTAGTGGGTGAGGGCGGCGTCGACCACGCGCTGGCCGCCCGCCATGGTGGAGATGTCGTCGGCGACGGCGACGGCCTCGCCCCCGGCCGCCTGGATCTCCTTCACGACGCCGTCGGCTATCTCGCTGGTGGGCTCGCCGCCCTCGATGCCGACGCCGTAGTCGTTGACGACGACCCGGGCGCCCTCGGTGGCGGCGGCGAGTGCCACGGCCCGTCCGATGCCCCGGCCGGCGCCGGTGACGGCGACGACCTTGCCTGCCAAGAAGTTCCCCACGCCGGCCCCTTCCCGCGTTTTCTGACGGACCGTTAGATTTTAGGGGCAGCCGGACGCCGGAGCACAAGCCCCCGCACACACCCGGGCCCCTCTCCCCCCTGTCCCGTCTCCGCCCCTCTCCGCATCCACGCAAGGAGCCGTCGAAGCCGATGACCCTGCCCGCCGAGTTCCACGACATCGCCGCACGCGTCAACAACTGGGGCCGCTGGGGCGCCGCCGACGAGACCGGCACCCTGAACCTGATCACCGACGAGGTGGTCCGCGCGGCGGCGGCGGAGATCCGCACCGGCCACCGCGTCCCCCTGGCCCTCCCCCTCAAGGAGGACGGGGTCCAGGCCGGCCTGATCCCCGGCCGGACCAACCCCCTGCACACGATGGTGCAGATCAACCAGGAGCTCTTCGGCCCGGGGACGGTGGCGTGCAGCGACGACACCGTCAGCATGGGCCTCCAGTCGGGCACCCACTGGGACGCCCTCACCCACGTCTCGCACTCGGGCCGGATCTACAACGGCCGCCCCGCCGCCACGATCACCGCGCACGGCCGCGCCGAGTTCAGCGGCATCGACAAGGCCGGGCCCGTCGTCTCGCGCGGGGTCCTCCTCGACGTGGCCCGCGCGAAGGGCTTGGACCGGCTCCCGGGCGGGCACGCGGTGACCCCGGAGGACCTGGCGGAGGCGGAGGAGCACGGCCGGGTCACGGTCGGCGCCGGGGACATCGTCCTGGTCCGCACCGGCCAGATCCAGGTCTACCTGGCGGGCGACAAGCACGGCTACGGCTTCCCCTCCCCCGGGCTGTCCGTCCGTACGCCCGAGTGGTTCCACGCGCGGGACGTGGCGGCGGTGGCCAACGACACCCTGACCTTCGAGATCTTCCCGCCGGAGATCGAGAACCTGTGGCTGCCGGTCCACGCGCTCCACCTGGTCGAGATGGGCATGCACCAGGGCCAGAACTGGAACCTGGAACCCCTCTCCACAGCCTGCGCGGACACCCGCCGCTACACCTTCCTCCTCTCAGCCATGCCGGAACCCTTCGTAGGCGCGGTAGGCACCCCGGTCTCCCCGGTGGCAATCCTCTGAGGGGCGGGGGTGTGCGCCCCGGGCAGCCGCCCGGGGCGCACACCCGGCCCCCGTCAGCCCTTTGCGCAGATCACGTCGTACGGGCGGCCCACCGCCAGGGTGAGTTTCATCGGCTCCGTGGTGCCCGGCGGGCATTCGGACTCCGTCTTCGTCAGGCCCAGGACCTTGTACGTGCCCTTGGCCGCCGAGGCGCAGGGGATTTCCTGGGCCTTCGCGTCGATGCAGTCGCCCTGGACGAGCTGGCCGCCGCCCGCGCCCGCGTCGCCGGGGTGGTCGGCGGAGAGGTTGCGGCCGCAGACCGTGTTGGTCGGGATGCCGCTCTTCTTGCCGGAGCCGTACGAGATGCTCACCTGGATCATCAGGTCCGTGCCCGCCGGGCACTGGATCGCGCCCGGGAACATGCTGGCGTCCTTGATGTCGATCGCCTTGAAGGTGGCGCCGGAGGCCGAGCACTTCTGCGGGCGGTAGCCGTCCGGCGGGTTGTCCGGGTCCGGGCCGCCGCAGTCGCCGACCTTCCAGGAGCTGGAGGTGCCGGAGGAGGACTCCGGGTTGCCCGGGTCCTTCGGCGGCTTGGCGGCGGAGGGGGAGGAGCCGGCCGAGGCCGATGTGCCCTTGCCGTCGGTGTCCTGGTTGTCCTTGCTGAGGATGCGGTAGCCGCCGATGATGCCGATGGCGACCAGGACGACGACCAGGATGATGGGGAACTTGCCGCCGGAGCGCTGCGGGGGTGGCGGAGGTGTCACCTGGTACGGGTTGGCCATGGCGGATCTCCTGAGGGTGAGGGTGGGGAGGGGTGGCGGCGGCCACAGGGACGCGGCATGAACACCTCATGGTTCCACCCGGGACTGACAGCCCCCGCCTCCGCCGGTCCCGCCCCGCCCCGCCTCCGCCGTCCCGCCCACGCCGCCGACACGCCCAACCGCCGCCAACCCTGCCCGCGTTGAGCGGAAGCGGCGCTACCGTGCCAGGTGACCGGCTTCGCGCGCGGAGGGGGAAGGTTCATGGGCGTTCGGTTCACCGGGGACTTCGAGACCGACGCGGCCTGGGGCCGCGCGCGGCGGCAGCTCCAGGCCGTCGACCGGGCCGCCGAGCCCTCCGACGCGCGCTGGCACCTCTGGCAGGGCATCGACTGGGACCGCCTCGAACCCCTCCCGCAGGACGAGCTGGTCCGCCCCCTGCTGGCCAAGCTCGCCGACATCCCCCGCACCGACGTCGTCGTCACCGGCACCCGCTTCGGCCGGCCCGGCGGCGCCACCGGGCTGCTGGGCACGGCCGGGCCCGGCGCGCGGCCCGAGGACATGTCCCGCTGGACCGGGGACGAGATCCGCGCCTGGGCGGCCCGGCACCCCGGCCGGCGGTTCACCCTCACCGTGACCGTCACCCTCCCCGTCGGGCGGGGGCCGGTGCGGCCCGGCTCCGTCGTGGAGATCCTGGTCCACGAGCTGGCCGCGCACGCCGAGCCCTACGCGGACTTCCTGCGCGCGGAGGACTCCGTACCGGGCCTGGGCGTCCTGACCAGCGCCGCCGAGCAGCACCGGCGCCTGCACACCGGCACGCCCCGCTACCAGCTGCTGGGCGCCTGCTACCTGGAGCGCTTCCCCGGGCAGGACGACGGGCCCGCCTTCTGCGAGCGGGCCCTGGGGGACACCGCCGCCGAGCCGAGCCTGCCGTCGAACGTCGTCCGCCTGGTCCCGCAGCGCCACCGGCGGCCCCGCGAAGCCTGAGGGGGGCGGCGGCGCGCATGCACGCCCCGAGCACGACACGGCGGCCGCCACCCCGCGACCCGCACTCGTCAAGGCCAGCCTTGGCGTCCCCTCGCGTCGAATCGCTCCCCACCAGGGTGATCACCTGGTGACGAACCGTCAACACCTCGTTAGAGGTACAAGCGCGGTTCCCGCCTCGGAGGGTGAACTTCGGGAGAGCAGCCCAGCGGCTCCCGCGACGGGCCGCCGCCGGTCGCCGCGTCCGAGGCCGCCTTCTGCGCGCGGTCGATCTCGCACCAGATGCGTTTGCCCGCGCCCTCGCGCTGCCAGCCCCAGCGGTCCGCGAGCCCGTCGACCAGCTCCAGACCCCGGCCGCCCGTGTCCTCGCCGCACGCCTGCCGGCGGGCCGGCGCCCGGTCGCTCGCGTCGGCGACCTCCACCCGCACCCCGGGTCCGCCGAACAGCATCCGCAGCACGGCCGGACAGCCCGTGTGCACGACGGCGTTCGTGACGAGCTCGGAGATGAGCAGGATCAGCGTCTCCGCCAGCGGCTCGTCGTCCCCTATGCCCGACCCCGCCAGCCTCGACCGTGCCCACCGCCGGGCCCGGCCGACCTCGGCGGGATCCGCGCCCACTTCCAGCTGAACCTGAAGCACCTGCACCGCTCACACCATCCGAACCGGCGGACACTTCGCCTCGCGACCGACGGGATCACCTGGGGGTACCTCCGGGCCGTGACCCAGGGGTTGTGATCCCCTTCCGGAGCAGCATGGTTGACGTACAGTCACCACAACAAGCGCTTCGGGCATATTCCCGCGCGAAGGAGTAGGCGTGGTGCATACTGTGCGACGCTCGCGCCGCTCAACCGCTCGCATTCGTCGGAGCGTACCGGAGTAGGCCCCCGACTCCGGGCCGTAACGAGGTACCCGTAGGACACAAACCGATATCAACTCTCTGTAATCGGACATGCGTCCCGCGCTGTTCTTCCCGTGCCCCGCGCCCGGCTCCCCCGCGCGCGCCGACCCCCGTACGGTGCTCCGCGCGCCCGCCCCGGCCCCCCGGCCCGGTCACAGCGAGCGACGAGAAACCCGGCCCCGGCCGCCAACCCGCACGCGCCTCACCCCCGCCCCCGCCTCACCCCAGCAGCTCCCGCGCCAGCAGCTCCTCCGCCTCCCCCGCCGTCCGCCACTGCTCTGCCCGCACCCACGCCCGTTTCAGGTGCAGGTGCACATCCGCCTCCCAGGTGAAGCCCATCCCGCCGTGCACCTGGAGGCAGTCCCGCGCGTTGCGCACCGCCGCCTCGTCCGCCAGCAGCTTCGCCGCCGCCCCTTCGCCGCCGTCGCCCGTCACCGCCGCCGCGCGGACCGCCGTACGGGCCAGCTCCGCCCGGACCAGCATCCCCGCGCACAGGTGCTTGACCGCCTGGAAGGCCCCGACCGGCCGGCCGAACTGCTCGCGCCGCCCCGCGTACTCCACCGCCAGCTCCACCGTCCGCAGCGCGCTCCCCGCCTGCAGCGCCGCCGTCAGCAGCGCCCCCTCCTCCCGGTACGCCGAGGCGTCGCCGCGCTCCGCCACCCGGTGCAGCGGGGTCAGCGGGTCCACCGAGCGCACCGGCTCCCCCGCCGGGACCGCCGCCGCGCCCGGCACGGCGCCCAGTACCGCGTCCGCCGCGTCCAGGTGGGCCACCAGCGGCCCGCCGAGGTCGAAGGCCGTCACCACCGCCGTACCGTCCGCCGCCCCCGGTACGGCCCCGGCCGCCAGATGCGTGGCCACCAGCGGCCCCGGCACCAGGGCCCGCCCGGCCTCCTCGAAGACCAGCACGGCCTCCGGCAGCCCCAGGCCCACCCCGCCCTCGGACTCCGGGAGCCGCAGCGCGAAGAAGCCCGCCGCGCCCAGCTCCCGCCACAGGGCGCGGTCCACCCCGGCCCCGGAGTCCACGGAGGCGCGCAGCGCCTCCCGTCCGTACCGGCCCGCCAGCAGCTCCCGTACGCCCGCCCGCAGCGCCCGCTGGTCCTCCGTCGGCTGGAAGTCCATCCCGCTCACCGGTCCTTCGGGAGGCCGAGGATCCGCTCGGCAACGATGTTCCGCTGGATCTGCGAGGTGCCCGCCGCGATGGTGTACGAGAGGGACGAGAGCCGGTCCAGGGTCCATTGCTCGTCCAGCGACAGGCAAGCGGCTCCCAGGACCTCCGCCGCCGTGTCGTAGAGCTCCTGGCGGGCGTGCGAGTAGGCCAGCTTGAAGACGGAACCGCCGACGCCCGGGACCCCGCCCGCCGAGCGCCCGGCCTCGCTGACGTTCCACTGCGTGAGCCGCCACAGCGCCCCGAACTCCCCGTGCAGACGGCCCAGCCTGCGCCGCAGCACCGGATCGTCCCAGCGGCCGTTCGCGCGGGCCGCGCGGGCCAGCTCGCCCAGGGTGCGGCGGCAGGCGACCACCTCCCCGACGAAGGCGGTGCCCCGCTCGAAGGACAGGGTGACCATGGTGACCCGCCAGCCGTCGTTCTCCGCGCCCACCCGGTTCGCGACCGGGACGCGGACCTCGTCGAGGAACACCTCCGCGAACTCCGTGGAACCGGCGAGCGTGCGCAGCGGCCGTACCGTCACCCCGGGCGCGTCCATCGGCAGGGCCAGCCAGCTGATGCCCCGGTGGCGGGGCGCCTCGGGATCGGTGCGCACCAGCAGCTCGCACCAGTCGGCGACCTCCGCGTGCGAGGTCCAGATCTTCGACCCGGTGACCACGTACTCCTCGCCCTCGCGCACCGCCCGCGTACGCAGCGAGGCCAGGTCGGAGCCGGCGCCGGGCTCGCTGAACCCCTGGCACCACACCTCCTCGCCGCGCAGCACCGGCGGCAGCCAGCGCGCCCGCTGGCCGGGCGTGCCCTCGGCGGCGATGGTCGGTCCGGCGTGCAGCAGCCCGACGAAGTTCGCACCGACGTACGGGGCCCCCGCGCGCTCCGTCTCCTCCAGGAAGATCAGGTGCTGGGCCGGGGTGGCCCCCCGGCCGCCCGCGTCCACCGGCCAGTGCAGGCCCGCGTACCCCGCCTCGTACAGGCGGCGCTGCCAGCCGAGGTCGTAGGCGCGGCGGCCCGGCCAGTCGTCCGGGGAGGGGCGGGCGGGCAGCTCGGGGAGGGCCTTGGCGAGCCAGCGGCGCAGGCCCGCGCGGAACTCCTCCTCCTCGTCGGTGTACGTGAGATCCATCAGCGGGCCGGGTTCCGGGCCGGGCCGGGGTCCGCGCTCCGGTCCGCGTCCAGGTCCAGCCCGAGCATGCGGATGGCGTTGCCGCGCATCAGCTTGTAGACGGTCTCGTCGTCCAGCCCTTGCACGTGGTCGAGGGCGACCTCCTTGGTGTGCGGGAAGGTCGAGTCGACGTGCGGGTAGTCGGTCTCGAAGGTGGCGTTGTCCCGTCCGACGACGTCGAGCGAGGCGATGCCGTGCTTGTCGCGGAAGAAGCAGCAGTAGATCTGCCGGTAGTAGTACGTGGACGGCGGCTCCGGGATCAGCCCGCGGACGCCGCCCCAGGCCCGGTGCTCCTGCCAGACGTCGTCGGCGCGCTCCAGGGCGTAGGGGATCCAGCCCATCTGGCCCTCGCTGTAGGCGAGTTTCAGCGTCGGGAACTTCACCAGCACCCCGCTGAACAGGAAGTCCATCATCGAGGCCATGGCGTTGTTGAAGCTCAGCGACGCCTGCACGGCGGGCGGCGCGTCCGGGGAGGCGGCGGGCATCTGGGAGCTGGACCCGATGTGCATGTTGACCACCGTGCCGGTCTCCTGGCAGACGGCGAAGAAGGGGTCCCAGTAGCCGGAGTGGATGGAGGGGAGCCCGAGGTGCGTGGGGATCTCGGAGAAGGTCACGGCGCGCACTCCGCGGGCCGCGTTGCGCCGGATCTCGGCCACCGCGAGGCCGATGTCCCAGAGCGGGATGATGCACAGCGGGATCAGCCGGCCGCCGCTGTCGCCGCACCACTCCTCGACCATCCAGTCGTTGTAGGCGCGGACGCAGGCGAGGGCCACCTCCTTGTCGTGCGCCTCGGCGAAGGTCTGCCCGCAGAAGCGCGGGAAGGTGGGGAAGCAGAGGGACGCCTCGACGTGGTTGAGGTCCATGTCCGCCAGGCGCGCCTTGGGGTCCCAGCAGCCCTGGCGCATCTCGGCGCGGGTGATGCCCTCCAGGGTCATGTCGTCGCGGTCGAAGCCGACGGCGGCGATATTGCGCTTGTACGGGAATTTCAGGTCCTCGTAGATCCACCAGTCGGCCGGCGGTCCGTCCGGGTCCATGGTGATCACGTACTTGCCGCCGGTGTACTGGAGCTCGCCGATTCCGGCGGTGAGCGGCCGGGGCCCGCGGTCGCGGTACCTGGCGGGCAGCCAGACGTCGAACAGGTGCGCGGGCTCGATCACGTGGTCGTCGACGCTGATGATCCGAGGCAGTTCCTGGTCCATGGCGGCTCCCCAATCTGATGGATCGTCAGAAACAAGCTAGCGGCGCCACCCCTGGACCGACAAGCGGCGGAGCCCTACGCTCTCGGCTTGACCTGACTGGTCGTCAGATGCTGAGCGGATGCGAGGGGGCCCGGGATGACGGACGGCGGGGAAACGCGTGCGGTGGCCGAGGACCTGAGCCGGTCGCGCACCCTCTGGGAGCTGGTCTCCCGCCGGGCCGCGCTCACCCCCGGCGTCACCGTCCTCATCGAGGCGGCCGACGATCCCGCCGACGACCGCCGCCTCACCTTCGGCGCCCTCCGCGACCGCGCCGAACGCGTGGCCGCCGGCCTGTACGCCCGCGGCGTACGCCCCGGCACCGTCGTCGCCTGGCAGCTCCCCACCCGCATCGAGAGCGTGCTGCTCTCCACCGCCCTCGCCCGCCTCGGCGCCGTGCAGTCCCCCGTCATCCCCTTCTACCGGGACCGGGAGGTCGGCTTCGCCCTGCGCGAGTCCGGCGCCGAGTTCTTCGCGGTCCCGGGCGTCTGGCGGGGGTACGACCACCGCGCGCTGGCCCACCGGGTCGGCGCCCGCGGTGTCTTCGACGCGTACGAGGACCTGCCCGAGGGCGATCCGGCCGTACTGCCGCCGCCCCCGGGCGCGGGGACCGACGTACGGTGGATCTACTGGACCTCCGGCACCACCTCCGACCCCAAGGGCGTGCTGCACACCGACCGCTCCCTCATCGCGGGCGGCTCCTGCCTCGCGCACGCGCTGCGGCCGGGGCCCGCCGACGTCGGCTCGGTCGCCTTCCCGTACGCGCACATAGGCGGCCCGGACTACCTGGTGATGCTGCTCCTGTACGGCTTCCCCGCGGTGCTCTTCGAGCGGTTCGCGATGCCGGACGCGCTCGACGGCTACCGCCGCCACGGGGTCACCGTCGCCGGCGGCTCCACCGCCTTCTACTCGATGTTCCTCACCGAGCAGCGCAAGACCCCCGGCGTCCCCCTGATCCCCACCCTCCGCCTCCTCGCGGGCGGCGGAGCCCCGAAGCCGCCGGAGATCTACCACGCGGTGGTCCGCGAGATGGGCTGCCAGCTGACGCACGGCTACGGCATGACCGAGGTCCCGATGATCACCATGGGCGCCCCGGACGACACCCCCGGCCACCTCGCCACCACCGAAGGCCGCCCGCCGGAGGGCATGTCCCTGCGCATCACCGCCCCGGACGGCACCCCGCTCCCGCCGGACACGGACGGCGAGGTCCGGCTGCGCGGGGAGGCGGTCTGCCAGGGCTACCTGAACCAGGACCCGGCGGCGCGGCTCTTCGACGCCGACGGCTACCTGCGGACGGGCGACCTCGGCCACCTCACCCCGGACGGCTACCTGGTCCTGACGGGCCGCAGCAAGGACGTCATCATCCGCAAGGGCGAGAACATCTCGGCGAAGGAGATCGAAGACCTCCTGCACCGCCTCCCGTCGGTGGCGGACGTGGCCGTCATCGGCCTCCCGGACCCCACCCGGGGCGAACGCGTCTGCGCGGTGGTCGAACAGCCCCCGGGCACCGCCCCCCTCACCCTCCCCGCCCTCACCACCTACCTCCGCGCGGAGGGCCTGTCCCCCCACAAACTCCCCGAGCAGCTGGAGCTCCTGGACTCCCTCCCCCGCAACGAGTCCCTGCGCAAGGTACTGAAATACAAGCTGCGGGAGCGGTTCGCGTGAGGGGTCTCCAGGGGGCTCCGGGGGCTCCAGGGGCTCCCGAGAGCGGGAGCCCGCCCCCTACAGCCGGCTGAGCGAAGCCGCCGCGAACAGGACGTCGCGGATGGCTTCGCGGTCGCCGTGCTGGCCCACCGCGGCTTCCTCCGGGGAGATGTGGCCCGCCGCGAGCTGGCAGAACTCGATGCCGTCCAGGGCGATCTCCGCCACCGTGCGCTCCGGGGACGGCTTCGCCGCCGGGGAGTCCAGGGCGATGTCCCAGCCTCCGCCGCCCGCGCCCTCGATCTCCAGGTGCAGGGTGCGGCCCGGGGCTCCCGCCGCGACCAGGCCGCGCGGTGGTGCGGCCAGGCCCGCGCGGCGGCGCTGGGCCAGGGCGCCCGGCAGGAGGCGGGCCGCCAGGTCGATCATGCCGTGCAGGTGCGGGCCGGACGGGGGCTCGTACGGGTAGTCCACCGCGTCCGCGATGTCCCACGCGTGCACCCAGCACTCGAAGGCACGCTCCAGGAAGGCGTCACCGAGCGGCAGGGTGAAGGCGCCGTAGTCCACGGCCAGCTCGGCGACGCCGCGGCCCGCGAAGGACACCGTACGGACCAGCGTGTGGCCCTGCTGCCGCCACGGCTCGCGCACCTGACGGGTCGGCGGGTGCGGCAGCGCCCGCCAGAAGTGCTCCGTACGCGCCGTCGGACCGCCCGGCGGGGCGGCCGGGCCGAGCGGGTCGTCGAGGCCGAGGGCGGAGGCGACCAGCCCGTCCACCGTCATCAGGTGCCCGATCACCCCGGCGACCGTGGTCCGCTGGGTGCGCCGCCGCTCCTCCTCGAACCACTTGAGCCGCACCGGGGTGTGCCATTCCGCGTCCCCGAAGTCCTGGAGCAGCGCGTCGAGCCGCGCGGTCTCGGTGTCGTACGGACTCGCCCACCCCGGCACCGGGATCCGCGCCGGCCGCTTGCCCAGGCAGTCCTCCAGGACCCGCGAGCGCAGCAGCGGCTTGAGGTCCAGGGTCTCCTCCGGGTGCAGCAGCCCCACGGCGTCCCGCAGCCGCAGCGCCTCCTCCGCGCACGGCGCGCACTCGGTGAGGTGGTCCTCCACCGCCCGGGTCTCCTCCGTCGAGCAGGCGGCCAGCGCCCACGCCCCGAGCAGGGATTTCAGCACCGCGTGCGAGGGAGGCGGCGGGGGCGACGCGGCCGGGAGTCCGCGCGGGGCGTGCGCGGGGTCCAGGTCGTCGGCGGCGCCGCGGGGGCCCGGTATCCGGGCCTGCCCGCCGGGACGCTCGTATCCGTCGTCGGGCGACTGGGCAGGGCCGTTCATCGAGGTGATCCGTATTCGCGCGGGCCGTAACCGGACTGGGCGGTGTCCTCCTGCGGGAGGGCATTGGCGGTCGACAGCAGCTGGAGGCCGAGCCGCAGCCGGCGGCGCGCCTCGTCCTCGCTGATCTGGAGGTCGGCGGCGGCCTGCCGGTAGTCCCGCCGCTTGAAGTACGCCAGTTCGAGCGCGGCGCGCAGCGGTGCGGGCATGGAGGTGACGATGTAGTCCGCGCGGGCGGCGGCGTTGGCGGTGCGCACCTTCTGCTCCAGCTCCTCGCGGGAGCCGCGCCCCAGCTCGGCCTGGCGCAGCCGGGCCACCGCCTGCCCCTGGGTGATCCGGGCGACCCAGGAGCGCAGGGAGCCCTGCTTGGGGTCGTAGGCGTCCGGGTTCTCCCAGATGTAGCCGAAGACCTCGCGGGTGACGCGGTCCGCGGCCGTCTCGTCGCCCAGCACCCGGTGCGCGAGGCTGTGCACCAGCGAGGCGAAACGGTCGTACAGCTCACCGAGCGCGGCGGCCTCGCCGCGGGCCAGGCGCTGCTGCATGCGGCGGTCCCAGCGCGGTGGTACGTCCTTCGGCATAAGTGCCCCCAGCCGTGTGTCGACCCAACGAATGTAGTGGGCACTTGGCGGTTCGCGCCTGTTTTGCGGGAAGCGGGCTCCGGATGTGCATCCTCCGTGATAGGGGCGTCGCACGGCGTGAACGGTGGTGCGGCGCGGGGCACATGAGCACAGGTGTACGCGCCCCGCCGCGCTCCCCGTGCGCGGGTTCGATGCGGCCGCCTCCTTGACCGCTTCGCTTAACGCGCAGGCCACATAGGGCTTACGCTCCTGCCTTGTCTTGAACTGATCCCCACGCACACGTGAAGGCGGAACGCCGCTTATGGACAGCGCAGAGTACGAGCGCAAGATCGCCGCCCGATTCGCCACGTTCGACCAGGACGGCTCCGGGTACATCGACCGGGAGGACTTCAGCGCCGCCGCGCGGGCGGTCCTGGCCGAATTCGGCACCACGGCGAGGTCGGACAAGGGCCAGGCCGTCTTCGGCGGGGCCGAGGCGTTCTGGCAGGGCATGGCCGGTATCGCGGACGTCGACGGCGACCAGCGGGTGTCGCGCGAGGAGTTCATCACGGGCGCCGCGAAGCGGCTGCGGGACAACCCGGACCGGTTCGCGGAGATCGCGCGGCCGTTCCTGCGGGCCGTGATCGCGGTGGCGGACCCGGACGGCGCGGGGGCGACGCCGGAGGCGGCGGCGCGGGTGCTGAGGGTGCTCGGGACGGCGCCGGAGCTCGCGGGCGAGGTGGCGCGGGCGCTGGACACGGACGGGGACGGGAGGATCTCGGAGGCCGAGATCCTGGCGGCGTTCGCGGGGTACTGCGGGGTGGAGGCGCCCGACGCGTAGCGCTTGCGGCGCGGCGCGGCGCGGAGGGGCCGGGCCGGGGGTCGCGCCCCCGGCTGCCCTGCCTCTGCCCTGCCCGGGGTGCACCCTGCCCCGCACCCGTGTCCGGGCCCTGCGGGCCGGCTTCCCGGGCCGCCGCCCCGGACCCCGCGCCTCGAACTCCCCCGGCAACCGCTGGGAGGTACCCCCGGGCGGGGCCGGATGCGCCCCCGCTGACCCTTCGCTACGCGAAGACCACCGTGCGGGAGCCGTTCAGCAGGACGCGGTGTTCGCTGTGCCACTTCACCGCGCGGGCCAGCGCCTGGCATTCCACGTCGCGGCCGACCGCCACCAGCTGGTCCGGGGTGACCTCGTGGCCCACGCGCTCGACCTCCTGCTCGATGATCGGGCCCTCGTCCAGGTCGGCCGTCACATAGTGCGCCGTCGCGCCGATCAGCTTCACGCCCCGCGCGTGCGCCTGGTGGTACGGCTTCGCGCCCTTGAAGCTCGGCAGGAACGAGTGGTGGATGTTGATGATCCGCCCGCTCAGCTCCTTGCACAGGGTGTCCGACAGCACCTGCATGTACCGCGCCAGCACCACCAGCTCGACGTTCTCGGCGCGCACCAGCTCCAGCAGCTGCGCCTCCGCCGCCGCCTTCGTGTCCTTCGTCACCGGGATGTGCACGAACGGCACCTCGTACGAGGCGACCAGCTCGGCGAAGTCGGTGTGGTTCGAGACCACCGCCGCGATCTCCACCGGCAGCGCCCCGATGCGCGAGCGGAACAGCAGGTCGTTGAGGCAGTGGCCGAACTTCGAGACCATCAGGACGATCCGCATCCGCTCCTCGGAGCGGTGGATCTGCCAGTCCATCCGGAACGACTCGCCGATCGCGGCGAAGCTCGCGCGCAGCTTCTCGACCGTCACCACCGGCTCGGCCTCGAAGTGGACCCGCATGAAGAAGAGGCCGGTCTCCCGGTCTCCGAACTGCTGGCTGTCCACGATGTTGCAGCCGGTCATGAACAGGTAGCTGGACACGGCGTGCACGATGCCCTGCTTGTCGGGACATGACACGGTCAGGACGTACTGGGGCAGCGGGGACTGCGCAGACTGCGGGGACTGCTGGGGCTGCTGGGCCGGGGCCTCGTTGTGCGGGTCGCTCATGACCGCACAGCCTTTCACACCGCGCGGGTCAGCATCCTCAGCACGGCGAGCGAGGCCGGCCGCAGGTCCGGGTCGTCCCCGTCGGCCTCGGCCAGCCGTACGTGCGCCTCGCGCGCGGCACGTACCGCCTCGGGCCAGGCGTGGTGCTCCAGGTAGGCGGAGACGGGGGCGTCGGGGCCCACGTGGTGCAGGATGCGCAGCACCCGCAGCACGGCGAGGTCGACCAGGGTCGCCTCCTGCGAGTCGCGGAAGATCGTGCCGACGTACTTCTCCGCCGACCAGCTGTCGAGCCAGGTGTCCTCGACCAGGCGGTACACGGCGTCGGTGACGTCCCCGTACCCCTCGGCGCCGGCCAGCCACGTGTCCTCGTGGAAGGCCGGGTCGGAAAGCATGTGGAGCGCGGAGCGCACATTGCCGCGCCAGCGCCACCAGGGCATGTCGTTCAGGGGCATGCCGCCCATGGTGGAGGAGCGGCCGCCACGTTTGGAAGAGTTCTTCGAACCTTGGGCGAATGTCACGCTTGCGATCGTACGTTCCCGTACGGGGCGATCTTGAAGGGCCCGGGGCGGCGGGCCGCCCCCGGCTCCGCCCCGCCCCCACCCCCGCAATTCACCTCGGCGTCACCGCATGTTGTGTCCATCTCGCTCGACAGTTACCGCGGAAGCGGAATGGTGCGTGGACATGACCACCTCGCGACGCGTCGCCCCGCTCTCCCGCACCGTCCTCGCCACCGTGCTGGGTGCGTGTCTCGTCGCCGGCTGCGGGACGCTGCCCGGGGGCTCGGGGGGCTCCGGGGAGACCGTCACCGTGCTGACCTTCGCCCCGGAGGGCACCAAGGCCACGAACATGCCCGGTATGACCGGTATGGCGAAGGCGTACGAGCGCTGGGCGAACGCCCAGGGCGGCCTGTCGGGCCGCAGGCTCCGGGTGCTGACCTGCAACGAGAAGAACACCGCGAGCGGCGCCGCGGACTGTGCGCGCAAGGCCGTCGCCGAGAAGGCCGTCGCCGTCGTCGGCTCCTACAGCCAGCACGGCCGCGCCTTCATGGCCCCGCTGGAGGCGGAGGGCATCCCCTTCATCGGGGGCTACGGGGTCTCCTCGGAGGAGTTCCAGTCGCCGCTCTCCTACCCGGTCAACGGCGGCCAGCCGGTGCTGATAGCCGGCGCCGGCCACCAGCTCAGCCGGGCCTGCGACCAGGTGGCGCTGGTCCGCCCGGACACCATCGCCGGGGACACCCTTCCGGTGCTGCTCAACGCCGGGCTGCGCGCCAACAAGATGGCCGACGCCTCCGACATCCGGGCCGCGGAGGACTCCGCGGACTTCAAGCCGCAGGCCAGCGAGGCGCTGGCGTACACCACCGGCGGGAAGGACAAGGAGAAGGAGAAGGGCTGCGTGACCGCGGTCCTCGGGGAGCGCACCGAGACCTTCTTCGACGCGTTCCGGCGCACCGATCCGCAGCGCCGCAAGCCGCAGATCTCCTCCGTGCTGGGCAGTGTCAGCCAGTCCCTGGTGGACCGCACGGGCGGCCGGGAGAGTCCCTTCGAGGGCGCGTACCTCACGAGCTGGTACCCGGTGGCGTCGGATCCGCTCTGGGAGCCGATGCGGAAGGTGGTCGCGGAGCACGCCTTCGGGGACGACGACGTGAACCCGGACGACAGCGGGGTGCAGACCACCTGGATCGCCTACACGGTGCTCGCGGAGGTCATGAAGCGCTTCAAGGACGACGAGCACGTGGACGCGCGCAAGGTGAAGCGGGCGCTGAACGAGGCCCAGCCGGTGCGGACCGGCGGCCTCACCCCGGATCTGAGCTGGCGCTACCAGGACATGCGGGCCGTCGCCGGCTTCCCGCGGATCGTCAACGGCCGGGTGACCTTCCAGATCGTGCAGTCGGGGCGGCTCGTGGCGCAGCCGGGCGAGGAGTCCGTGGACATCACCCCGACGCTGGAGGCGGCGCCGCGCACGGCGTGACCGGGGCCTGGACGGGGGCGTGACCCGGCCCACGGGAGGGCCGGGGCCGCCTCAGAGCTGCGACTTGTCGCGCTTGGTGAGTCCGTACTTGGCCGCGATCGTGTTCCACAGGGCCGCGGCCGATTCCTTGGCCTTGGTGGCCTCGCCGCTGGACCGGTTGCCGTCGGCGGCGTTCTTGGTGGTCTTGGCCTTGCCGTCCTTGCACTTGTCCTCGTCCACGTCGTTCGCCCAGTCCGCGTAGCTGTTGTCGGCGTCGGCGGACGCCTGCCACGCCTTGGTCAGGGACGCGGACAGCTTGGCGTGGTCCGGGAGCTTGTCCACCTTCAACTCCTGGAGGCGGGTGATCAGTTCCTCGCGCTGGCGGGCGGCGTCGCGCAGGTCGGAACCGGCCTGGTCGAGGTTGGCGCAGGTCTTGATGTCGTCCACGGCCTTGATCACCGAGGCGCGGCTGTCGTTGCTGTCGGCGAGCAGCTTGTCCAGCTGGACGGCCTGCGGGCGGGCCGCGTCCACGGGGGCCTCGCCGCCGGGGGCGGGGGTGCCGCCGGTCGCGGCGGGGGTGCCTGCGACGGCGCCGGGGTCGTTGTTCTGCGGCTTGCCGTCCCCGAGCAGCGAGCCGACGCCGAGGCCGACGACGGCCAGGCCGATGACGACGGCGGCGACGATGGCGGGCGAGACCTTGCGGGGGGCCTCCGGCGGGGGCGGGGGTGCGTACGGGCGCTGCGCGTGCGGGTGCGCCGGCGCCTGCGGTGGCTGCGGCTGCGGCTGCTGCGCGCGGGGCGGGTAGGGGCGCGGCGGCGGCTGCCGCAGCACGGGCTCCTGCACGGGCGGCAGATGCTGCGTGTGCCCGGCGGAGTCGTCGTCCCCCCGGAACAGCCCGTCGAACCCCTCGACCCCGGCTCCGCCACCGGCGGGCACGGGCGGAATGTACTGCGTGGCGGCCTCGTCGTGCGCGGGCGCCGCCGGCACCGGCGGGATGTACTGCGTGGCCGCCTCGTCGTGCGCGGGCGCCGCCGGCACCGGCGGGATGTACTGCGTCGCCGCCTCGTCGTGCGAGGACGACAGGTACTGCGGGCCGCCCTCGTCCCCCCGCACGGGGGGCACGTACTGCGTCGCCGCGTCGTCGTACGCGGCCGGACCCGGCGCGGGGGGCGCCGGGTACTGCGGGCCGCCCCCGTCCCCCGGGACCGGCGGGATGTACTGCGTCGCCGCCTCCGGCAGTGGCGGGTAGCCGTAGCCGTGGGGCTGGCCCGGGCCGTCGTAGCCGGGGCCCACCACGTGGCCCGCTTCGGGGTACGCCTGCGGGTAGCCGTAGGCGGCGCCGGGCTGGGGCTGCTGCTCGGGGTGGGCCGGGTACCCGGGCGCCGGGTCCGGGGTCCATGGGGTGCCCGGCTGGGGAGCGGCGCCCCCCTGTCCGTTCTGCGTCACCGGGACTCCTCCTCCGACTCGCCCGTACGTGCGGAACCGCCGGCCCACGCTACCCCGTACCGCCCCACCCCACCCAGCCCACCGCCAGGCCGTCTCTTCCGGGGCCCGCCGGGCCCGCGCTGCCCGGCACCGCACCTCGCCGCGTTGTCGGGGCACCCGAGTACGTCCAGTACACGGGAGCCCCTCCGCCTTGCGATGCACGGCACCGGACAACGCGGGCTCACCCGACAGGCCCCGGAAGAGACGACCTAAGCCACCGGCACCTCCAGCCTCGCCCCGAACTCGCGGACCGCCGACTCGTCCCGGTACGGGTCCAGGCGCGTGCGGAAGTCGTCCAGGTACTCCGCGCCCCGGTTCGAGCGGAGGCCCGCCAGGAGTTCCGCCGCCTCCGTGGCCGTCCGGCACGCCTGTTCCACCTCGCGCTGCTGCACCCGCGCCGCCGCCAGCAGCAGCAGGCCGATGGCCCGGCGGCGCGCCTTGCCCGCGGGGAGGGCCCGTAGCGCCTCCTCCGCCTGCCGGGCCGCCGCGTCCGCCTGGCCCAGGTCGCGGTGGCAGTGGGCCAGTTCGTCCGCGAGGTACGCCTGGTCGAAGTGCCGGATCCACACCGGGTCGTCGCCCGACTCCGGTTCCGCCCGCTCCAGCGCGCTCACCGCCCGCGAGGACAGCACCGCCGTCGCCCGCGCGTCCCCGAGCAGCGCGTGCCCGCGTGCCTCGGCCGCGTAGTACATGGCCTCCACCCGCGGTGTGACCTGCCCGCGCGTGCCCTCCTGCGCGGCCCGCGCCAGCTGCGCGATCTCCCGCGGGTTGCCCAGCTCGGCCGCGAGGTGGCTCATGGACGCCGCCAGCACGTACCCCCCGTACGCCCGGTCCCCCGCGGCCTGCGCCAGCCGGAGCGCCTGGATGTAGTACCGCTGGGCGAGCCCCGGCTGGCCCGTGTCCACCGCCATGTAGCCCGCCAGCTCCGTCAGCCGGGCCACCGAGGCGAAGAGGGCCCGCCCGACCGGTTCCCGGTACGAGCCGCCGATCAGCCCGGAGACCACCGAGTTGAGGTAGTGCACGACCACCGGCCGCACATGCCCGCTGCCGAAGCGGTGGTCGAGCTCCTTCAACGCCTCGGTGGTCGCCCGCACCGCCTCCACGTCCGACATCCCGACCCGGGAGCCACCGCTGCGCGCCACCTGCGTGTCCGCCCCGGTGATCAGCCAGTCCCGGCTCGGCTCGACCAGCGCGGACGCGGCCACGCTGGAGCCCGCGAGGAAGTCGCGCCGGCCCACGTCGCTGCGCCACAGCTCGCAGACCTGCTCGATGGCGCCGACCACGGTCGGGGAGAACTGCAGCCCGACGCCGGAGGCGAGGTTCTTGCCGTTGGCCATGCCGATCTCGTCGATGGTGACGGTCCGGCCCAGTTTCCGGCCGAGCGCCTCGGCGATGATGCCGGGCGCCCGGCCGCGTGGCTGTTGCCCGCGCAGCCAGCGGGCCACGGAGGTCTTGTCGTAGCGGAGATCGAGGCCGTGCTCGGCACCGCACATGTTCACACGCCGGGCGAGCCCGGCATTGGAGCACCCGGCTTCCTGGATGAGCGCCTGGAGCCGTTCGTTCGGCTGGCGGGCGACGAGAGTCCTGGCTGCCATGAAAACCCCCTGCTGACCGCGGGTGATCCGTTGGAATGATCACTTCCCGCCTGATGTGCGGAGAATCTTCCGCTCTGCGTGGTGTCGCTACCCAGCGACAGCGCCCCGGCCTCCTACGCGCCCCCACACATGCATCAGTGCGCCCCATATGCAGGATCGATGCTCCGCCCGCCCAGGGGTTCAGCCCCGTAACCCCGGGTGACCCGGGCAGTTGTGATGGGCGTGGAAGAGACCATCGGAGTCACGGAGACCGCACCCATTCCCAAGCAGCGCGGCGAGCAGCTGCTGGACCATGCCGTGCGGTACGCGGAAGAACGGCACTGGGATGTCTTCGCCGGCACCTGGCTGGAGGCGGGCGACGGCCGGGAGGTGTGCTCCTGCGGGACCGCGGAGTGCCCGGCGCCCGGAGCGCACGCGGCCGTGAAGGACTGGGCGGGGCACGCCACCGGCAGCGCGGTGCAGATCCGCCGGGTCTGGGGCAAGAACCCGGCGGCGTCCATCCTGCTGCCGACGGGCCGCAGCTTCGACGCCCTGGACGTCCCGGAGTCGGCCGGTTTCCTGGCGCTGGCGCGGCTGGACCGGATGCAGCGCACCCTCGGGCCGGTCACGCTGACCCCCGACCACCGGATGCTCTTCTTCGTCCTGCCGGGCGCGGGCGCCAAGATGACGGACCTGGTGCGCAACCTGGGCTGGATCCCCTCCGCGATCGACCTGGTGGCCCGCGGCGAGGGCGAGTACGTGGCCGCCCCGCCCACCCGCTACGGCGGCCGCGGCGCGGTGCAGTGGGCGCGCCGGCCCACCCCCGCGAACCGCTGGCTCCCGGACACCGAGGAGCTGATCGACGCCCTCGCCTACGCATGCGGCAGCGAGGCGGCGGCCGAGCGCAGGCGGCGCTAGGGCTGACGGGGCGGGGCGGAGGGCCGGTCCGGGCCGTCGGGCCGTCGGGGCCGTCGGGGCCGAAGTCATGACATAAGTAACTGCTGGGCCTCGCGCGCTCCTCCTATGGTGAGGAAGGAACGACCAAGGGGGACGCGATGAGAGGCAGGCGCATGCCGGACCAGGGCGCTGCGACGGGTGGAACGCACGGGGCGGACGGAACCGCTGGTGCGGACGGGACCGCCGGTACGGACGGGACCGCCGGTACGGACGGGACGGGCGCGGCGCGGTCCGCGCCGCCCGCCGTACGGATCGAAGGTCTGTGGAAGCGCTTCGGCGAGCAGGTGGCCGTCGGCGGGATCGATCTGGAGCTGCCCGCGGGCCAGTTCATCGGTCTCGTCGGCCCGAACGGCGCGGGCAAGACCACGACGCTGTCCATGGTGACGGGGCTGCTGCGCCCGGACATGGGCCGGGTGGTCGTCGCGGGGCACGACGTCTGGGCGGACCCGACCGAGGTGAAGGCGCGCATCGGCGTCCTGCCCGAGGGGCTGCGGCTCTTCGAGCGGCTGTCGGGGCGCGAACTCCTCGGCTACATGGGCCGTATGCGCGGACTGCCCGGCGAGGAGACCGACAAGCGGGCCACGCAGCTGCTGGACGTCCTGGACCTGGCGGGCTCCCAGCACAAGCTGGTCGTCGACTACTCCACCGGTATGCGCAAGAAGATCGGCCTGGCCGCCGCGCTGCTGCACAACCCCGAAGTCCTCTTCCTGGACGAGCCCTTCGAGGGAGTCGACCCGGTGTCGGCGCAGACCATCCGCGGAGTGCTGGAACGTTACACCGCGTCCGGCGCCACCGTCGTCTTCTCCTCCCACGTCATGGAGCTCGTCGAGTCGCTGTGCGACTGGGTGGCCGTCATGGCCGCCGGCCGCATCCGCGCCGCGGGCCCCTTGGCCGCCGTACGGGGCTCCGCGCCCTCCCTCCAGGCCGCCTTCCTCGAACTGGTCGGCGCCCAGGGGCGCGGCGCGGCCGGGGACTCCCTGGACTGGCTCGGCGGGAACTCCGGGACGGTCGCGCGATGAGCGCGCCCACCGCCCCGGCGGGCCTCGCCGCCGCCCCGGCGCGCGCGGCCGCGCCGGCCTCGCTCACCCCGGTCTTCGTCCGGCTCAAGCTGTCGCTGCTGCGCAACGGCCTCAAGGGCTCCTCGAAGCGCAAGGCCGCCTACTTCTCGACGCTGGCCTTCGCAGTCGTCGTCGGCTTCTTCCTGACCCTGGGCCTGGCCGTGCTGCGCGGCAACACGCACGCCGGCACCGTCGTGGTCCTGCTGGCCGCCATCCTGGCGCTGGGCTGGGCCTTCATGCCGCTGTTCTTCCCGACCGGCGACGAGACCCTGGACCCGAGCCGGCTGGTGATGCTGCCGCTGCGCCCGCGGCCGCTGGTGCGGGCCCTGTTCGCGTCCTCGCTCGTCGGCATCGGGCCGCTGTTCACGCTCTGCCTGGCCGTCGGCTCGGTGATCGCCGTCGCGCGCGGCGCCGCCGGGATCGCGGCCGCGGTGGTGGGCGCCCCGCTGCTGCTGCTCGGCTGCGTGGCCCTGGCGCGCGCCGTGGCCACGGCCAACGTACGGCTGCTGACCAGCCGCAAGGGCCGTGACCTGGCGCTGCTCAGCGGGCTGCTGATCGCGGTGGGCGCGCAGCTGGCGAACTTCGCCAGCCAGCGCCTGTTCGAGGCGGGCGGCCTGACCACGCTGGAGCCCGCCGAGGCCGTGGTGCGGTGGCTGCCGCCCGCGACCGCCGTCGGCATGGTCGACTCGGTGAGCGAGGGCGCCTATGCCCGGGCCGCCGCGCAGCTCCTCCTGACCCTGGCGGCGCTGGCCGGTCTGCTCCTGTTCTGGGAGCGCAGCCTGACCCGGCTGATGGTCACCCCGGACGGCTCCACCCTGGCCGCGGCAGGAGGCGACAAGGAGCGCGGCGCGGGCGGCCTGTGGTCGCTGCTGCCGGAGGGGCGGACGGGCGCGGCGATGCAGCGCACCCTGCGCTACGCCGTCCGCGACCCGAAGACGAAGGCGTCGTGGGTGACGGCGCTGGCGATCGGCGCGATCGTCCCGGTCTTCAACGCCCTCCAGGGCACGGGCTCGGTCTATCTGGCCTGCTTCGGGGCGGGCATGCTCGGCGTGCAGATGTACAACCAGTTCGGGCAGGACACCTCGGCCTTCTGGATGGTCGCGCAGACCATCTCCTCGACGCACGACGCGTACGTGGAACTGCGGGCGCGGGCCGTCGCGCTGGCGCTGGTCACCGTCCCGTACACGGTGCTGGTCACGGCGGTCACGGCCGCGCTGACCGGCGACTGGCGGGTCTTCCCGGCGGGGCTGGGGCTGGCGCTGGCCCTGGTGGGCTCGATGCTGGGCACGGGGGCGGTGGCCTCGGCCCGCTTCCCGTACTCCATCCCGACGGACGGCGCTTTCAAGAACGTCGCCCCGGGGCAGGGCGGGCTCGCCTGGGGCGGCATCCTCGGCGGCATGCTGGGCTCGGCGCTGGTGTCGGCGCCGGTCATCGCGCTGACGATCTGGATGAAGGTGGCCGACCGGTACGACCTCGCCTGGTTCGCCCTGCCGGTGGGCGCGGTCTGGGGCGTGCTCGCCACCTGGGCGGGGCTGCGGCTGGCGGCGCCGACGGTGGCCCGGAAGCTGCCGGAGATCCTGTGGGCGGTCAGCAAGGGCTGACGGCCGGGCGGTCCGCCGGGTCCTCCGCCGGGCCGCCCGCCGGGAGCGCCCGGCCTGCGGAGCCACGGGCCTACGGGGCCTGCGGCGCGTCGGCCAGGACTTCCTCCAGGAAGGGCTCCAGGACCCCGCGCCAGGCCGTCGGCTGGTCGTAGTGGAGGTAGTGCCCGGCGTCGGGGATCTCCGCATACCGCCCGGCGGGCAGGACGCGGACCATCTCCTGGGCCTCCGCCCGGCCCAGCTCGCCGTCGAGACCGCGGACCACCAGGGTCGGGCAGCGGACCTGGGCCAGCTCCTCCCAGTGCGCGTCATGGACCCAGGTCTCCCGGGCCGTGAGCATCTGGCGGCGGGAGAACAGCGGGCGCCAGCCGTCCGCGGCCTCCCGCATGACCTCGGCGAAGAAGGCCCCGCGGCCGGGGTCCGGCCGCTCCACCCGGGGATCGTCCTCGCCGAACCAGCGGCGGGCCGCGTCCTGGGTGGGGAAGGGCAGCGGCCAATGGTGGAACCACTCCTCCCAGGCGCGCTGGGAGGCGGCCCCGAGGGCGGAGGCGCGCATGTCGCAGATGACGAGGGCGGCGACCAGGTCCGGTCGGCGGGCCGCGAGCTGCCAGGCGGTGAGCGCTCCCATGGAGTGCCCTACGAGGGTCACGGGCGCGAGGCCCAGCTGTTCCACGGCGGCTTCGGCGTCGGCGACGAACGCCTCCCGGCCCAGGGCGGCATGCGGGGCGGGAGCGGTGGGGCCCGCGGGCGGGCGGGCGCTGTGGCCGTGACCGCGCTGGTCCAGGGCGACGACGCGGTGGCGCTCGCGGAGCCAGTCGGCGGTGCCGGCCCAGTGGGAGGCGCGGCCCATCAGGCCGTGCAGTAAGAGCACGCCGGGACCGCCGCCGGGGCGGGGAGCCGGATCGGCGGGGGGCTCGTGGAACTCCCAGGCGGCCAGGCGGACTCCGCCGGCCCCTGTCACATCGATGCGCTGTACCACCGCAGATGCACCCCCTTCGCTCCCCGCCAGACTATCGAACCCGCATTCGAAAACAGGGTTCTCGCCGACAACACCGCTCTTTCGAGTGACCTTGCTCAAGGATTGGCCGCCGCTGCCGATGGAGATCCTTCCAGCAGGGAGGCGGGCCGATCGGGGAAGACGGTCCGAGGGGAAGACCTTGAGAGCTCGGGGCTCCAGGTCGCAAGGGGAGGATCGGTCCCGGCGCCGGGAGGCGCCGGGACCGCCCTCGTTTCAGCGCTTGGCCACGAACACGTGCGAGGCGATCTCCGCCTCCAGCTCGGCGGCCTCGCCACCGCTGCCGACCAGCACGCCCCCCGGGGACTCGGTCACGCTCACCACGGAGCCGGGCTGCACGCCCGCCCGCCGCAGCGTGTACATCAGCTGGGCGTCCGTCTGGATCGGCTCCCCGATCCGGCGCACGACCACCGTCTTGCCGTCCGTGCCCGGGTCGAGCTCGGCCAGGCTGATCATGCCGTCCTCCAGGAACTGCTCGGCCTCGGCCTTCTCGCCCAGCTCCTCCAGCCCCGGGATCGGGTTCCCGTACGGCGACTCCGTCGGGTGGCGCAGCAGCTCCAGCACCCGCCGCTCCACCGCCTCGCTCATCACGTGCTCCCACCGGCACGCCTCGGCGTGGACCTGCTCCCACTCCAGGCCGATGACGTCGACGAGCAGACACTCCGCGAGGCGGTGCTTGCGCATGACGCGCGTCGCCAGGCGGCGGCCCTCCTCCGTCAGCTCCAGGTGCCGGTCGGTGGCCACGGCCACCAGGCCGTCCCGCTCCATCCGCGCCACGGTCTGGCTCACCGTCGGACCGCTCTGGTCGAGCCGTTCGGCGATGCGGGCGCGCATGGGGACCACACCTTCCTCCTCCAGCTCAAGGATGGTGCGGAGATACATCTCCGTGGTATCGATCAGTCCGGACATTCGTGCCCCTCGGATTGCGTGCGCTGGCCCTGTCCCCAATTCTGACGCATCCGGCCGACAACCGTCCCGTGCCGACGGTCAAGAGCGGTCCCGGACATCTCCCGGACACCTGCGCGCGGATCTTCCGGCGCGGGATTGACGCCCGTATTGACAGGCCCTTGGTCCAGACCGCACGGTGAGCGGCGGACACGGACGCACCCCATCTCTGGAAGGGCCATCGGCGTATGAGCGAGAGCAAGCTGGCCGGGCAGTTCTTCGACGCCGCCATCGGCCTGCTGGAGCGGGTGCGGGAGGAGGAGGCCGGGCGCATCGCCGAGGCCGGCGGCCTCATCGCCGACGCCGTCGCCTCCGGGAACCGGCTCTTCGCCTTCGGTGCCGGGCACTCCTCCCTGCCCGCGCAGGACGTCGTATACCGCGCCGGCGGGCTCGCCCTGATGAACTTCCTCGCCGTCCCCGGCACCGCCGGGGTCGATGTCATGCCCGCGACGCTGGGCAGCGCCCTGGAGCGCGTCGACGGCCTGGCCGGAGCCGTCCTCGACAGCAGCCCCGCCACCGACGGCGACGTGCTGGTGATCATCTCCCTCTCCGGGCGCAACGCCCTGCCCGTCGAGATGGCCATGAACGCCCGCGCCCTCGGCCTCAAGGTCATCGGCGTCACCTCCGTCGCCTACGCCACCGGGACCCGTTCCCGGCACGTCTCCGGCACCTTCCTCAAGGACCACTGCGACGTCGTCCTCGACAGCAAGATCGCCGTCGGTGACGCCGAGCTGAGCCTCGACGGCATCGACGCCCCCTTCGCCCCCGCCTCCACCGTCGTCACCAGCGCGATCATGCAGGCCGTCATGGCGACCGCCGCCGGCGAGCTGGCAGCCCGCGGCCTGGAGCCGCCGCTGCTGCGCTCCGGCAACGTCGACGGCGGCCACGAGTGGAACGGCCGCGTCATGCAGGAGTACGGCGACCGGATCTTCTTCCGCCACTGACCGGCCCAGGGTTCCGCCACTGACCGGCCCAGGGTCCCGTCACTGACCGGACCCGGCTTCCGTCACTGACCGGACCCGGGCGGGGAGGCCAGGTCCAGGTCGGCCGCCACCCGCCCCGCCACCTCCTCCGCGTACGCCGCGTCCGCCCGCTCGAAGGCCGGGCGCGACGGCCCGCGCAGGAAGGTCAGCGCCCCCAGGGTCCGCCCCCGGCTGCGCAGCACCGTGCACAGCACGTGCGCCGCGCTCTCCGGCCACTGCCGGGCCCGCGCCCACTCCGCGTCGGCCTCCCCGCGCGGGGCGCTGGTGCGCACCGAGCCGATCCGGTCCAGCGCCTGGAGCACCGGATGCCCGGCCGGGTAGCGCACCGGGATCGACCCCGGGCCCGGCAGCGCCGGGGGCGAGGCGGCGCACCGTACGAGCCGCTGCCCCGCTCCCCCGGGCGCGGCGTCCGTGACGTCGAGCAGCGCCTGCTCGGCGAAGCCGGCGAGCGCGAAGTCCAGCCGTACGGAGGCCGCCTCGGCCGGGTCCTCGCACTCCGCGGCCGCCCGCCCCGCGCGGTGCAGCTGGTGCGAGCGGAACCGGGCCTGCGCGGTGTCCAGCTGCTCCTGGCGGGCCTCGGTGACGTCCTGGATGAGCCAGCCGACACCGAGCGGTACGGGTTCCTCCGCGAGCGGCGAGGCCAGCCGCAGGAATCCGCACCGCCAGCACCGGCGCCGTACCCCCTCGGCCGTGCGCACCGACACCCACATCTCCACCGGCGCGGGCGGCGCCCCTTCCGCGAGCACGTGCGCGAGGGCGCCCTCCAGCTCCTCCACGCCCTGGGCCAGCAGCTCGCCGAGCGGCCGGCCGAGCAGGGCGGTGCGGCCGGTCCCGAAGGCCCGCGCGGCGTGCGCGTTGACCACGGCGGGGCGCAGGTCGACGTCGACGAGGACGAGGCCCCAGGAGGCGTCCTCCATCAGGGCCTCGCTGAGCGCGATGGCCCGCTCCAGGTCGATCTGCGCGTGCACCTCGCTGAACGCGCAGTACACCCCGGCGGGCTTGCCGTCGGCGCCCGGCACCCCGGCCGACTGGGTCCGTACGAGGACCCGGCCGCCGTCCTTGGTGAGCAGCGCGAACTCGTGCACGTGGCGGCCGGGCACCTGCTGGGCGGACAGCAGTCTGTCCTGCACGTCCTGGGCGTCGGCGGCGCGCACCGCCCACCCCTCGAACCCCTTGCGCCCCACGGCCTCGCCCGCGGACCAGCCCAGGATCCGCTCGGCCTCGCGGTTCCAGTGGGTGATCACGCCGTCGGAGTCGAACGCGCACAGCGCGGCGTCCATCCCGTCCAGCAGGGCGGCGAGCAGATCGTCGGTGGTCTCGTTACGCCCGGAAGCAGTCACCTGGAACCCCCAGCAGGTGTTCGCGTATGCGGCACGTCAGATCATTGAACTCGAACGTGACGCGGGCCACACCGGTTTCGCCGGATTGGGCCCGGAAATCCCGCCGGGCCGCCCACCGCGAAAAAGGGTTGTGACGCACGGGGCGGGTGCCTAGGCTCTGAGGTACACGAGAAGGGAGGTGGTTCCCGCAATGTACGGAAACCGGACGCGTGAGGTGGCTGCGGGCTAGGGCCCGTCGTCAGCAGCGCACCCAGTGCGGTGCCCGGCGGAACCGCCCGGCGCCAATCCCAAGCAGTCACCCGACCCGCGGGCTCGCCGGCACGTCCGGCCGGCTCCTCTCACTGCAGGAGAGGACCCGAGCCCGCGGGTCGTCTGCGTTCCCGGCCCCCTCCGGCGGCCCGCCGCGGCTCTACGGGGCCAGCCGCTCCACACGCCAGGCGCCGCCGTCCTGGACGTAGCGCAGCCGGTCGTGGAGCCGGTTCTCGTGGCCCTGCCAGAACTCCACCGCCTCCGGCGTCACCCGGTAGCCGCCCCACTCCGGCGGTACGGGGACCTGCTCGCCCTCCGGATACCGCTCCTCCAGCTCGGCGTAGCGCCGGTCCAGCTCCGTGCGCGAGGCGATCACCGCGGACTGCTCGCTCGCCCAGGCGCCCAGCTGCGAGCCGTGCGGCCGGGAGCGGAAGTACGCGGCCGTCTCCTCACGGCCGATGCGGGCCGCCGTACCGGTGACGATCACCTGGCGGGCCAGGGGGTGCCAGGGGAAGAGCAGGGCCACGTACGGGTTCGCGGCGAGCTCCCGGCCCTTGCGGGAGCCGTAGTTGGTGAAGAAGACGAAGCCCCGGCTGTCGAACTGCTTGAGCAGCACCGTGCGCGAGCTGGGCCGCCCGTCGGGGGTGGCCGTGGAGACGACCATGGCGTTCGGTTCGAAGAGGTGCGAGGCCGCGGCCTGCTGGAACCACCGGGTGAACTGCTCCATCGGGTCCTCGGCGAGGCTCTCCGCGTGGACGGTCTCCGAGCGGTACTGCTGGCGCATCATGGCGGGGTCAATGTCCTGATCGGTCACGCCGCCATCCTGCCGCAGCCGTACCGGCGGCGGTGTGCCGTATGTCACGCTTCCGCAGTCGGGGCGGAGCGGCCAAAATCTTGGGGCCGGTCCGAAGGTCCCCGTACGGGTGACCGTCGGCCGCGCCGGGCATCAACGGGGATGACCGCGCCGGACCGCGAGTCACGCCGGGAGCCGCGCGTGTTCGCACTATCTGAGGAGCCGCCTGATGTCCGACTTCGTACCCGGGCTCGAAGGGGTCGTCGCGTTCGAGACGGAGATCGCCGAACCGGACAAGGAAGGCGGATCGCTCCGCTACCGGGGCGTCGACATCGAAGACCTCGTCGGCCACGTCTCCTTCGGGAACGTCTGGGGCCTGCTGGTCGACGGTGCCTTCAACCCCGGCCTGCCGGCCGCCGAGCCCTTCCCGATCCCGGTCCACTCCGGTGACATCCGCGTGGACGTGCAGTCCGCGCTGGCGATGCTCGCCCCGGTGTGGGGTCTGAAACCGCTGCTGGACATCGACGCGGAGACCGCCCGCGACAACCTCGCGCGCGCCGCCGTGATGGCGCTGTCGTACGTCGCCCAGTCCGCCCGCGGCCAGGGCCTGCCCATGGTGCCGCAGCGGGAGATCGACAAGGCGGAGTCCGTCGTCGAACGGTTCATGATCCGCTGGCGGGGCGAGCCGGACCCCAAGCACGTCAAGGCCGTGGACGCCTACTGGACCTCCGCCGCCGAGCACGGCATGAACGCCTCCACCTTCACCGCGCGCGTCATCGCCTCCACCGGCGCGGACGTGGCCGCGGCCCTGTCGGGGGCCGTCGGCGCGATGTCCGGGCCGCTGCACGGCGGGGCGCCCTCGCGCGTGCTCGGCATGATCGAGGAGATCGAGCGCACCGGGGACGCCGTGGCGTACGTGAAGAAGACCCTCGACAAGGGCGAGCGGCTGATGGGCTTCGGCCACCGCGTCTACCGCGCCGAGGACCCGCGCGCCCGCGTGCTGCGCCGCACCGCCAAGGAGCTGGACGCCCCGCGCTACGAGGTGGCCGCCGCGCTGGAGAAGGCCGCGCTGGAGGAGCTGCACGCGCGCCGCCCGGACCGGGTGCTCGCCACGAACGTGGAGTTCTGGGCGGCGATCATGCTGGACTTCGCGGAGGTCCCGGCGCACATGTTCACCTCCATGTTCAGCTGCGCCCGTACCGCCGGCTGGTCGGCGCACATCCTGGAGCAGAAGCGCACGGGCCGCCTGGTGCGGCCGTCGGCCCGCTACACGGGGCCGGGGCGGCGCGACCCGCGGGAGATCGAGGGCTACGCGGACATCGCCGCGACGGCCTGACGGCCCGCCGCGCGAGGGCGCCGCATCCCCGGGGCGGGGGTGCGGCGCCCTCCGCTGTTTCACGGCAGGGCGGCGTCGAGGACGCGGGACCACTGGGCGACGACGCGGGCCCGGCGGGCGGTGTCGTCGGTGAGGACGTTCGCCAGGCCCAGCCCCCGGGCCATGTCCAGCAGGCCCTGCACGGTCTCCCGTACGCCGGGTACGGACTCGTCGGCGCCCAGCAGTTCCACGGCGATGCGGTGGGTCTCGCGGCCGACGCGGGCCTCCAGCTCGGTGACGCGGGGGCGCAGCTGCTCCTCGTTGGAGGCGGCCACCCACAGTTGCAGGGCGGCGCGGAAGAGGGCGCCGGTGTAGAGGTCGACCAGGGCTTCGACGACGGCCGGGCGGGCGGCGGGGCCGGCGTGGAAGAGCTCGCGCAGGGCGGTGGAGCGCTCCTCGGCCACGTACTCCACGGCGGCGGTGAACAGGTCCTCGCGGGTGGGGAAATGGTGCTGGGCCGCGCCGCGGGAGACGCCGGCGCGTTCGGCGACGACGGCGACGGTGGAGCCGGCCCAGCCGTGTTCGGCGAGGCAGGCCACGGCCGCCTCCAGCAGGTGGCGGCGGGTGACGCGGCTGCGCGCCTGCTTGGGGGCGGTCACAGCGACCATGCGGGGTCCCGGCGTTCGAAGCGGGCGGTGATGCCTTCGCGGGCCTCGGCGGAGGCGAAGTGCCGCGCGGACAGGGCGGTGAGGGCGGCGCCGTCCCGCGCGAGGGCGTCCCGTACGGGGGCGTTGACCAGGCGCTTGGTCGCGGCGAGGGCTTCCGGGCCGGCCTTGCGGAGGCCCGCGAGGACGGGGGCGAGGGCGGTGTCGACGTCGTCGCTGTGCAGGGTGAGCAGGCCGATGCGGGTGGCTTCGGCGGCGCCGAAGGGCTCGGCGGTGAGGAGGTAGCGGGCGGCGGCGCGGGGGTCGAGGCGGGGCAGGAGGGGGGCCGAGATGACGGCCGGGACCACGCCGAGGTGGGTCTCGGTGAAGGCGTACGTGGACTCCGGGCCGGCGGCGGCGATGTCGCACACCCCGAGCAGCCCGAGGCCGCCGGCGCGCACGTGCCCGGTGACCCGCGCGACGACGGGCCGCGGCAGCGCGGCGATCTCGGCGAGCAGCGCGAGGAAGTCGGCGGGGTCGCAGGGGGCCTTGAGATCGGCCCCGGAACAGAAGGTCCCCCCAGTGTGGGTCAGCACGACCACCCGCACGGTGTCGTCCTGGGCGGCGGACGCGAGCGCGTCCCGGAGGGCGGCCACGAGCCCGGCGGAGAGGGCGTTCCGGTTACCGGGGGAGTCGAGCGTCAGCGTGGCGACGCCGGCCTGTGTTACGGCACGGACGGGTGAAACCATGTCTCCTCCGGAGGGGGGCTGGGGGTCGTACGGGGTGCCCTGCGGGCGGGCTCGGCGGTATCGGGGCGGTAGCGGGGTGCTGCCCTGCGGGCGGCTGGGCGGTGCGGGGGTGGGGCGGGGCCCCTCCGGAGTGTCTCCTCGGCTCGCGCCTGCGGGCAAGGTCGTTCCGTACGGGGCGGTCACGCGCTCGACCTGCGGGGACCCTCCTGCGCGTCCCCACCCCACCGGCGGATCCGGCAGCGCGGGGCGCGACCCTGCGGGCAACCGGCCCGTACAGGGGCGGGGCGGGGCCCCTCCGGAGGGACTCCTCGGCTCGCGCCTGCGGCCTCGGTCGCCCTGTACGGCCTGGGTTGCGCGCTCGACCTGCGGGGACCCTCCTGCGTGTCCCCACCCCACCGGCGGATCCAGTAGCGCGGCCCTGTTCCCGTGCGGGACTTCGGCGCTCGGTGCCGGCTTTGCCGGATCGGGGGATCCCCGGGTGGGCCCGTGGGGGATTCCGCTGAGGGGGGTGGGGACGGGGTGGGGTGTCCCCGCAGGACGAGCGCGCAACCGCCCCGTACGGGACGAACCCCGCCGCACGCGCGAGCCGAGGAGATACCCCACCCCGGCACCGCCCCCCGACCCGTACCGGTCCCGCCGAGCCGCCCGCAGGGCAACCCGCAGGGCAAGCCGCCTCAGTAGGACTTGGGGAGGCCCAGGGTTTGGTGGGAGATGAAGTTCAGGATCATCTCCCGGCTCACCGGGGCTATGCGCGCCACGCGGGACGCGGTGATCAGGGAGGCCAGGCCGTATTCGCGGGTGAGGCCGTTGCCGCCGAGGGTGTGGACCGACTGGTCCACCGCCCGGACGCACGCCTCCGCCGCCGCGTACTTCGCCATGTTCGCCGCCTCGCCCGCGCCCACGTCGTCCCCCGCGTCGTACAGCGCCGCCGCGCGCCCCGTCATCAGGCGGGCCAGTTCCAGCTCGATGTGCGACTGCGCCAGCGGATGCGCGATGGCCTGGTGGGCGCCGATCGGGTCGCGCCAGACCTGGCGGGTCTTCGCGTACTCCACGGCCCGGCCCAGCGCGTGCCGGCCCATGCCGATCGCGAAGGCGGCCGTCATGATGCGCTCCGGGTTGAGGCCCGCGAAGAGCTGGAGGAGCCCCGCGTCCTCGTCCCCCACCAGCGCCGAGGCGGGCAACCGCACCCCGTCCAGCACCAGTTCGAACTGCTTCTCCGCCGCCTGCAGCTCCATGTCGATCACCGACCGCGAGAACCCGGCGGCATCCCTCGGCACGATGAACAGGCACGGCTTGAGCCGCCCCGTCCGGGAGTCCTCCGTGCGGCCCACGATCAGCGTGGCGTCCGCGATGTCCACCCCGGAGATGAAGACCTTGCGGCCCGTCAGGATCCAGTCCTCCCCGTCCCGCCGGGCCGTCGTCGTGATGCGGTGGGAGTTGGAGCCCGCGTCCGGTTCCGTGATGCCGAAGGCCATCGTGCGGCTGCCGTCCGCCAGCCCCGGCAGCCACCCCCGCTTCTGCTCCTCCGTCCCGAAGCGGGAGATCACCGTGCCGCAGATCGCGGGCGAGACGACCATCATCAGCAGCGGGCAGCCCGCCGCGCCCAGTTCCTCCAGGACGATGGCGAGTTCCGCGATGCCGCCGCCCCCGCCCCCGTACTCCTCGGGCAGGTTCACCCCCAGGTAGCCGAGCTTCGCGGCGTCGGCCCACAGCTCGTCGGGGTGGCCGCCCTCGCGGGCGATACGGGAGAGGTAGTCGCGGCCGTAGCGGCCGCCGAGGGCGGCCACCGCCGCGCGCAGTGCCTGGTGCTCTTCGGTCTCGATGACGGGGCTCATGCTGGCGTTTCCTCCTGGACGACGGCGAGCAGGGCGCCGAATTCGACCTGTTGGCCGGTGACGGCGTGGAGCGCGGTGAGCGTGCCGGAGGCCGGGGCGAGGATGCGGTGTTCCATCTTCATGGCCTCCAGCCAGAGCAGCGGCTGCCCGGCGGTGACGCGGGTGCCGGGGCCCAGGCCCTCGGCGACGCGGACGACGGTGCCGGGCATGGGGGCGAGCAGGGAGCCCGGCTCCGTCCGGTCCTGGGGGTCCGGGAAGCGGGGGACGGGGGTGAGGGTGTGGGCGCCGAGCGCGGAGTCCACGTAGACCTCACTGCTGTTCGCATGGTGTTTCACGTGGAACATCCGCCGGATCCCGTCGACTTCGAGCGTGACGAGCTCCGGGGTGGCGGCCAGCACCCGGATGCCGGGGTGGTCGACGAGGCGGGTCCCGCCGGGCTCGTACCGGACCTCGTACTCGGCTCCGCCCGCCCGGTAGCGGCGGATCTGCGGCTGCGAGCGGAGGTTGCGCCAGCCGCCGACGCGCGCGGCGAGGGGCTCGTCCGGGGCGGGCGCGGCCGCGGCGAGGGCGGCGGCGACGGCGGCCGGGGCGGGGTCCGGGCCGCCTTCGGTGAGGGCGGCGAGGTGGCGCTCGTAGAAGCCGGTGTCCGGCCGCGCGGCGGCGAACTCCGGGTGGCGCAGGGAGCGTACGAGGAGCTCGCGGTTGGTGGTGAGCCCGTGGACGCGGGCTCCGGCGAGGGCGTGCGCGAGGACACGGACGGCCTCGGCACGGCTGGGGGCGTGGGCGACGACCTTGGCGAGCAGCGGGTCGTAGTGGACGCCGACGGTGTCCCCGGCGGTGAACCCGGTGTCCACGCGGACCGCGCCGGGCACGTCGAGGGTGTGCAGCACGCCGGTCTGCGGGCGCCAGTCCCGCGCGGGGTCCTCGGCGTACAGCCGGGCCTCGACGGCGTGCCCGGCGGGCTCGGGCGGCTCCGGCGGCAGCGCGGCGCCCTCGGCCACGCGCAGCTGGAGGGCGACGAGGTCCAGGCCGAAGACGGCTTCGGTGACGGGGTGTTCCACCTGGAGCCGGGTGTTCATCTCCAGGAAGTACGGGCGGCCGTCGGCGGTGACGAGGAATTCCACGGTGCCCGCGCCCCGGTAGGAGACGGCGCGGGCGGCCGCGACGGCGGCGGTGTGCAGGCGGGTGCGCAGGCTCTCGGGCAGGCCGGGGGCCGGGGCCTCCTCGATGACCTTCTGGTGGCGGCGCTGGAGGGAGCAGTCGCGGGTGCCGAGGGCCCAGACGGTGCCGTGGGCGTCGGCGAGGATCTGCACCTCCACATGGCGGCCGCGTTCCACGTACGGCTCGGCGAAGACCTCGCCGTCGCCGAAGGCGGAGGCCGCTTCGGCGGAGGCGGCGTGCAGGGCCTCCTTGAGGGCGTCCAGCTCGCGGACCACGCGCATGCCCCGGCCGCCGCCGCCCGCGGCCGCCTTGAGCAGCAGCGGCAGATCGGCCTCGGTGGCGGTGGCCGGGTCGACGGGGTCGAGCAGGGGCACCCCGGCGGCGCGCATCAGCTCCTTGGCCCGGGTCTTGGAGGCCATGGCCTCGATGGCCTCGGGCGGCGGGCCGATCCAGGTCAGGCCGGAGCCGAGCACGGCGCGGGCGAAGCCGGCGTTCTCGGAGAGGAAGCCGTAGCCGGGGTGCACGGCGTCGGCCCCGGCGGCCAGCGCGGCCTTGATGATCAGCTCGCCGCGCAGATAGGTGTCGGCGGGGGCCGCGCCCGGCAGCCGTACGGCGGCGTCGGCATCGCGGACGTGCAGGGCGCCGGCGTCCGGGTCGGAGTGCACGGCGACGGTGGCCAGGCCGAGGGCGCGGGCCGTACGGAGGATCCGCACGGCGATCTCGCCCCGGTTGGCGACGAGCAGGGAGCTGATCGGGGTGGTGTTCTGGGTCATCTGCGGGCTCACATCCGGAAGACGCCGAAGCCGCCACGGGCGCCCTCGACGGGGGCGTGGTGGACGGCCGACAGGCACAGGCCGAGGACGGTACGGGTGTCGCGCGGGTCGATGACGCCGTCGTCGTAGAGCCGCCCGGACAGGAACATCGGCAGGGACTCGGACTCGATCTGCGCCTCCACGAAGGCCCGCATCCCGGCGTCCTGCTCCTCGTCGTACGGCAGCCCCTTCGCGGCGGCGGACTGCCGGGACACGAGGGAGAGCACCCCGGCCAGCTGCTGCGGCCCCATGACGGCGGATTTGGCGCTGGGCCAGGCGAAGAGGAAGCGCGGCTCGTAGGCGCGGCCGCACATGCCGTAGTGGCCGGCGCCGTAGCTCGCGCCGATCAGTACGGAGAGGTGCGGGACGCGGGAGTTGGAGACCGCGTTGATCATCATCGCGCCGTGCTTGATGATGCCGCCCTGCTCGTACTCCTTGCCCACCATGTAGCCGGTGGTGTTGTGCAGGAAGACCAGCGGGATGTCGCGCTGGTTGGCGAGCTGGATGAACTGCGCGGCCTTCTGCGACTCGGCGCTGAACAGCACCCCTTGGGCGTTGGCGAGGATGCCCACCGGGTAGCCGTGCAGGCTGGCCCAGCCGGTGACGAGGCTGGCGCCGTAGAGCGGCTTGAACTCGTCGAAGTCGGAGCCGTCGACGATCCGGGCGATGACCTCGCGGGGGTCGAAGGGGGTCTTGAGGTCGGGCGGGACGATGCCGAGAAGGTCCTCCGGGTCGTGGAGGGGTTCCTGCGCCTGCGGTGGTTCCGCGTACGGCCTGCGGTGGTTCAGCCGGGCCACGACGCGGCGGGCCCGGCGGATCGCGTCGTACTCGTCGAGGGCGTAGTGGTCGGCGAGGCCGGAGGTGCGGGCGTGCATGTCGGCGCCGCCCAGGGACTCGTCGTCGCTCTCCTCGCCGGTGGCCATCTTGACCAGCGGCGGACCGCCGAGGAACACCTTCGAGCGGTCCTTGATCATGATGGTGTGGTCGGACATGCCGGGCACGTACGCGCCTCCGGCGGTGGAGTTGCCGAAGACGACGGCGACGGTCGGGATGCCCTCGGCCGACAGCCGGGTCAGATCGCGGAAGATCGCGCCGCCCGGGATGAAGATCTCCTTCTGGGACGGCAGGTCGGCGCCGCCGGACTCCACCAGGCTGATGACGGGCAGGCGGTTCTGCCGGGCGATCTCGTTGGCCCGCAGCGCCTTCTTGAGGGTCCACGGGTTGCTGGCGCCGCCGCGCACGGTGGGGTCGTTGGCGGTGATCAGGCAGGTGACGCCCTCGACGGTGCCGATGCCGGTGACCATGGAGGCGCCGACGGGATAGTCGCTGCCCCAGGCGGCCAGCGGGGACAGCTCCAGGAAGGGGGTGTCCGGGTCGAGGAGCAGTTCCACGCGCTCCCGGGCCAGCAGCTTGCCGCGGTCGCGGTGCCGGGCCGTGTACTTCTCCCCGCCGCCCGCCAGGGCCTTGGCGTGCTCGGCGCCGAGGGCGTCGAGGCGTTCCAGGGCGGCCGTACGGGCCGAGGCGTACTCGGGGGCGTGCGGGTCGACGGTGGTGCGCAGGCGGGTCATGGGCCGGTCCCCTCCGGGGGCGGGAGCAGGTGGGTCGGGATGTCGAGGTGCCGGGCGCGCAGCCATTCGCCGAGGGCCTTGGCCTGGGGGTCGAAGCGGTGGCCGGAGGCGACCCCGTCGCCGAGGATCCCGGTGACGGTGAAGTTCAGGGCGCGCAGACCGGGCAGGACATGCCGCTCTACGGCGAGCGGGGCGGTCTCGGGCAGCAGCTCGCGGAAGCGGTCGACGGTGAGGGTGCCGCACAGCCAGGCCCAGGCTTCGTCGGCGCGCGCCGTGGCATCGTCCCCGCGTACCCAGACGCCGACGTTGGCGTCCCCGCCCTTGTCCCCGCTCCGGGCCCCGGCCAGCAGGCCGAGGGGGGCGCGGACGGTGGGGCCGTCGGGAACGGCGGGGCCGGTGGGGGCTGCGGCCGTCGGCGGACCGGGCGGTGGGACGACCGGTGACGGGCCCGGGCCCGCCACCGGCCCCGGCGGCGGGATCGGCAGGCGGGTGCCGTCCGGGAGGACCGCCGTGTGCGGGACCTCCGCCGCCGGGACGGTGGTGGCGGTGAAGACCCCGTACGGCTGGGCCGGTCCGGGCGGCGCGGTGACGTGGAAGCCGGGGTAGCTGCCGAGGGCCAGCTCGACCGCGGCCGAGGTCAGCGCCCGGCCCACCCGTTCCGCCGAGGGGTCGCGCACCACCAGCCGCAGCAGCGCGCTCGCCGTCTCCTCGGTGCCGGCGTCGTGGTGGTCGGTCCGGGCCAGGGTCCAGCGGGCGTCGGCGATGCCCTCCAGGACCCCGGCGAGCTGGTCCCGTACGAGCTGGGCCTTGGCCTCGATGTCCAGGCCCGTCAGGACGAAGACCACCTCGTTGCGCCAGCCGCCGAGCCGGGTCACGCCCACCTTGAGCTCCGCGGGCGGCGCCTCGCCCCGTACGCCGCTGACGCGGACCCGGTCGGGGCCCTCCTCGGTGAGCCGTACCGTGTCCAGCCGGGCCGTCACGTCCGGGCCGAGGTAGCGGGCGCCCTGCGTCTCGTACAGCAGCTGGGCGGTGACCGTGCCCGTCGAGACCACCCCGCCCGTCCCGGGGTGCTTGGTGATCACCGCCGAGCCGTCCTCGGAGACCTCCGCCAGCGGGAAGCCGGGGCGGCGCACGTCGTGGGCGGTGAAGAAGGAGTAGTTCCCGCCGGTGGCCTGGGTGCCGCACTCCAGGACATGGCCCGCGACCACCGCCCCCGCGAGCCGGTCGTGGTCCTCGGGCGCCCAGTCGAACCACCAGGCGGCGGGCCCGCTGACCAGCGCGGCGTCCGTGACCCGGCCGGTCACGACCACGTCCGCGCCGGCCCGCAGGCAGGCGGTGATCCCGGCGCCGCCGAGGTAGGCGTTGGCGGTGAGGGCGCCCTCGTGGCGGGCGCTGAGGTCGTCGCCCTCGACGTGGGCCACGGAGACCGGTACGCCGGTCTTCGCGGCCAGCGCCCGTACCGCGTCGGCGAGTCCCGCCGGATGCAGACCGCCCGCGTTGGTGACGATGCGGACGCCGCGCTCGTGCGCGAGGCCGAGCGCTTCCTCCAGCTGGCGCAGGAAGGTCCGGGCGTAGCCGAGGCCGGGGGTTTTCAGGCGGTCGCGGCCGAGGATCAGCATGGTCAGCTCGGCGAGGTAGTCGCCGGTCAGCACGTCGAGGGGGCCGCCGGTGAGCATGTCGCGTACGGCGTCGAAGCGGTCCCCGTAGAAGCCGGAGGCATTGCCGATGCGCAGCGGCCGCCGCTGGCTCATCGCCGCTCCCCCGGCGCGCCGTCCTGCCCCGGCCGCTCCCCCGGCGCGCCGTCCGGCTCCTGCCCCGGCCGCTCCCCCGGCGCGCGTCCCGCGCCCGCCGGGCCGGCGAACGCCTGGGCGATGTCGAGCCAGTGGTCCGCGTCGGGGCCGGTGGCGGTCAGGGCCAGGTCGGCGCGGTGGGCGCGCTGGGTGGCCAGCAGGCAGAAGTCGAGCGCCGGGCCGGTGATCCGCTGCGCGGCGCCGGGCGGGCCGTACGTCCACACCGCCGAGCCGTCGGGGGCGGTCAGCTCCACCCGGAACTCCTCGGCGGGCGCGGGCAGTCCGCGTACGGCATAGGCGTAGTCGCGGGCCCGTACGCCGATCCGCGCCACGTGCCGCAGCCGGGCCGTCGGCGCACGGCGCACCCCGAGGGCGTCCGCGATGTCCTGGCCGTGCGCCCAGGTCTCCATCAGGCGGGCGCTCGCCATCGAGGCGGCCTTCATCGGGGGCCCGTACCAGGGGAACCGGGCCTCGGGCGAGGCGGCGGCGAGCGCGTCGTCGAGGGCGCGGCGGGTGGTGCGCCAGCGGGCGAGCAGGACGGCGGGCTCCAGCGCGGCGCCCTCCTCCGCGCCCGCGTCCACGAAGGTGTCGGGCGCCTTGAGCGCTTCCCCGGCCAGGCGGCCGAAGCCGGCGGCGTCGGTGAGGGAGAGCAGGGAGGCCCGGTCGGTCCAGTGCAGGTGGGCGATCTGGTGGGCGATGCTCCAGCCGGGCGCGGGGGTGGGAAGCGCCCAGTCCGCTTCCTTCGACCCGGCGACGAGGAGGTCGAGTTCGGTGCCTTCCTCGGTGAGATCGGTGAAGACGGCGACGGCGGACGGATCGGGCACGGTTGCGCTCCCCTCTCGGCGTGAGGGGAAGACTGGCAGCACCCGGGAAAACAATCAAGCACGCTTGCATGATTTTCTGAGAAGCCGCCTCCTTCCCGCCAGTCGCACCAAAGCGCCGCCCGCGCACGGAAGTTGACCCCTGGACCGGGAGGCCGCAGCTCCCGGGCGCGCCCCCCGCCGTCCCGCCCGGGGGCGATTCAGGCCGTACGCCGGAAAGCGGCGGAACCGTCACCGGATGTCCCGTCGATACTGAACCCTCCGCTCCGCCCCCGGAACGGTCGCACCACGTCCGCGCCACTCGACTCCGAGGAGGAACCGGCGTGACCCCGGCCGCCCGCACCACCCCCGTCTCCCTCTATCCCGAACTCGACGCGACCGCCCTCGGCGCCTTCGTCACCGCCCTGGAGTGCGGCGACGTCACCGGCCTCGCCCCCGCCCGCGCCGCCGAGGCCGCCCGGATGCGCGGCGTCGCCGTCTTCACCCGCGGCAAGGTCACCGGCGCCGAGGGGAAGCTCCTCGACGCCGCGCTGTGGCGGCACACCGGGGCCGGGCCCCGCCCTGCGGTGGTCATGCCCGCGCCGTGGAGCGGCCTGGGCTGGCTGGCGTACGCCGTCCAGGCCACCCTGTTCGCTGCCCGCGGCTACGACGTCCTCGCCTACTCCGCCCGCGGGTTCGCCGGCTCCGAGGGCCAGGCCGACATGGCGGGACCGCTCGACGTCGCGGACGGCCGCCGCGCCCTGGACCACCTGCTCGCGCGCGCCGCCGGCCCGGTGACGCGGATCGGCTTCCTCGGGACCTCGTACGGCTCGGGCATCGCCCAGCTGGTCGCCGCGCACGACACCCGCGTCGACGCCGTCGTCGCGCTGAGCACCTGGGGTGACCTGGGAGAAGTCCTGTACGAGAACTCCACCCGCCGCACCGCCGCCGTACGGGCCCTGCTCGGCACGGCCGCCAAGGCGCGGCTGAGCCCGCAGACGCGCAGCGTTCTCGCGGCGGTCCTGGCGGGCGAGGACCTGCGGGGCACGGAGCGCTGGGCGGAGGTCCGCTCGCCGTTCACCCACATCAAGGAGCTCAACCGCCGCCGGCTGCCGGTGTACTTCGCGCACGCCTGGCACGAAACGCTCTTCCCGCCGAACCAGACGCTGCGGATGTTCGACGAACTGACCGGCCCCAAGCGGCTCGCGCTCTCCGTCGGGGACCACGCGGGGCCCGAGGCGCCGGGCCTCCTCGGCCTGCCGAACCGGATCTGGACCGACGCCCACCGCTGGTTCGACCACCACCTCAAGGGCGAGGACGACGGCATCGGCTCCGAGGGCCAGGTGCTCGCCGAGGTCATGTGGAGCACCGCCCTCGAACCCCGCCCCACCTGGGCCGCCATGACCGGGCAGGTGCGGCGGCTGTACCTGGCGGACGGGGGCGAGCTCACCGACGCCCCGCGGGCGGGCTGGACCTCCACCGTGCTCTGCGGGCTGGACACCCCGGCGACGGTCGCGGACACGGTCGTCGCCTCCGGCTACGCGGAGCTCGCGGGCCGCCCGAGGACCTACCCGCTGGACGCCCTCGACCGCACGGTCACGGCCGTCTGGTCCGCCGGACCGGCCGCGGAGACCGTCCGCCTGCGCGGCACCCCCCGGCTACGCGTCACGTACCGCGCGGCCGACCCGTGCTCCGGCTTCGTCGCGTACCTCCTGGACACGGCCCCCGACGGCACGGCCCGCCTGATCACGCACGCCCCGTTCACGGCCCCCGCCTCCCCGCCGGACAGCCTGATCAGCGCGGACATCGACCTCCATGCCACGGCCTACGACCTCCCGGCCACCCACCGCCTCACCCTGGTGATCACCGCCGAGGACCCCTTCTACGCCCCCCAGAACCACCCCCGCTCCACCCTCTCCCTCACCTCCCCGGAACCGACCCCGTCATACGTGGACATCCCACTGGGCTGAGACCCACCGCGCCCGGTCACCCCGCCACGACCGACAGGAGGACGTCCACGTGCGCCGGCCCGCACTGGCGGACCACGTTCGCGCGCCCGCCCCGTCGGCACCGCGACGTACCCGCCCGTCGCCAGGAACGCGAGCCTCCGGCCGTCCCTACTGGCTGCCCCCGGGCGCCCCGGGCGCCCCGGGCGCCCCGGGCGGCTGGGACGTGGCGTGGATCAGGTCGCGGACGAGGTCGAAGTCCACCGTGTCCGGGCGGCGGAAGCGGAGGCAGGACTTGCCCATGTCGTGGGGCTCCAGGCGGGCCGCGAACGCCTCGCGGACGTCCGGGCGCAGGACGTAGACCGAGATGTACTGCTTCTGGTTCGCCCAGGCGATCTCCGCCTCCGCCTCCGTGCCGCCCGGCCGGACGTACACCGGCATGCCGTACGCGATCCGCTCCTCGAAGTCCGGGAGTTCCGCCCGGCACAGGTCGCGCAGCCGGGTGAGGGCCGCGCGGCGGGGTTCGGGGGCGGCCTCCACGTAGGCGGCGACGGGGTCCATCAGGCGGCCTTCTTTCCGATCTGCGAGCGGACCGCGCCCATGCTGGCCGCGATGACGAGGGCGATGGCGAGGGCGTCCAGCGCGGACATCGCCTGGTTCAGGACGAGGAAGCCCGCGGTGGCGGCGATGGCCGGCTCCAGGCTCATCAGGACGGCGAAGGTCGGGGCCGGCATGCGCCGCAGCGCGAGCAGTTCGAGCGTGTACGGCAGTACGGAGGACAGTACGGCCACGCCCAGCCCCAGCGCGAGCGTGCTCGGCACGAGCAGGTCCGAGCCCGCTTCGACGATGCCCAGCGGCAGCGACAGCACCGCCGCCGCGGCCATGGCCAGGGCCAGCCCGTCCGCCTGCGGGAAGCGGCGGCCGGTACGGGCGCTGAACACGATGTACGCCGCCCACATCGCGCCCGCCCCGAGCGCGAAGGCGGCACCCAGCGGGTCGAGGGAGCCGAAGCCCAGCCCGCCCCCGCCGTGCCCGGACAGCAGGACGACACCGCCGAGGGCGAGCCCGGCCCACAGGAGGTTCACCAGCCGCCGCGAGACGATCACCGAGAGGGCGAGCGGGCCCAGCACCTCCAGGGTGACGGCCGGGCCGAGCGGGATCCGGTCGATGGCCTGGTAGAAGAGGCCGTTCATCCCGGCCATGGCGACGCCGAAGGCGACCACGGTCCCCCAGTCGGAACGGCTGTAGCCGCGCACCTTCGGCCGGCACAGGAGCAGCAGCACGAGCGCGGCGGCCGCGAGGCGCAGGGTGACCACGCCCGCCGCACCCGCCCTCGGCATGATCATGACCGCGAGGGCGGCGCCGAACTGCACCGAGATCCCGGCCGAGATCACCAGCGCGACCGGCCCGAGCCGGGCCCGCGCCCCCTCGGCGGGAGGGGCCGCGGCGGCGGGGGCAGCGGACGTCGGGGACGGCGCGGGGGTATTCGGGGACGCGTTCGGGGCGGTGGGGACGGGCATTTCTCCAGATTACGGGTTCGTAAGGAGTGATGCCACGGCTGTCGCCTTACACACCGCCCGCTACGACGGCCCGCCCTCCCCCGGCCCCCGCCGCGGCTCATCCCCCGGCCCCGCCGCCCCCAGCCCCTCCGCCAGCAGTTCCGCCAGGTGGCGCCCCCGCCCCCCGCCCAGCTGCGCGATCTGCGTGCGGCAGGAGAAGCCGTCCGCCTGGACGAGGGTGCCCTCCGGGGCCGCCCGCAGCGCGGGCAGCAGCTGTTCCTCCGCGCAGGCCACCGATACCGCGTGATGGCCCGGCTCGAAGCCGAAGTTCCCCGCGAGCCCGCAGCAGCCCCCGCTGAGCTCGCCCACGAGCCCGGCCCGCTCGCGCAGCCGCCGGTCCGCCGCGTCGCCGAGCACCGCGTGCTGGTGGCAGTGGGTCTGCCCGGCCACCGGCCGGTCCAGGCGCGGCGGCGTCCAGTGCGGGGCGCACTCCTCCAGGGTCTCCGCGACGGTACGCACCGCCCCCGCGAGCCGCGCCGCCCGCGGATCCCCGGGCAGCAGCGCGGGAAGGTCCCCGCGCAGGGCCGCGGCGCAGCTCGGCTCCAGCACGGTGACCGTCCCCGGGTGCCCCTCCACCGCGTCCAGCGTCCGCCGCAGCACCGCCCGCGCCCGGTCCAGCCGCCCCGTCGAGAGATACGTCAGCCCGCAGCACACCGGCCCGGCGGGCACGACCGCCCGCAGCCCCGCGTCCTCCAGCACCGCCACCGCCGCCCGGCCCACCTCCGGCGCCAGGTACTGCGTGAACGTATCGGGCCACAGCAGCACAGCCGCCCCGCCCCGGCCGGCCCCGCCCCGGCCGGCCCGCCGCTCCCACCACCGCGTGAACGGCTCGGAGGCCAGCGGCGGCAGCGCCCGCTCCCGCGTCAGACCCGGTACGGGCACCAGCCGCCCCGCGGCGTTCACCGCGCGGGCCGCCCGCAGCCGGGCGATGAGCCGCAGCCACGCCGGCAGCCCGCCGAGCGTGTAGTGGGCCAGGGGCCGGATCCGCCCGGCCCAGTGGCGGTGCAGGAACTCGGACTTGTACGCGGCCATGTCCACGCCCACCGGGCAGTCGCTGAGGCAGCCCTTGCAGCCGAGGCACAGGTCCAGCGCCTCGGCGACCTCCGGCGAGCGCCAGCCTCCGGTGATCACCTCGCCCGCCAGCATCTCGTGCAGCAGCCGCGCCCGCCCGCGTGTGGAGTGCCGTTCCTCCCCGGTGACCCGGTACGAGGGGCACATCACCCCCGCCCCGCCGTCCGCCCCGCCCGCACCACCCGCCGTACGGCACTTCGCCACGCCCACGCACCGGGCCACCTCCCCCGCCAGCGGCACCCCGGGCAGCACCGCGAAGCGCAGGTTCTCGTCCAGCCGCGCCGGCCGCACCAGCATCCCCGGGTTCATGCCGCCCGCCGGGTCCCACAGGTCCTTGTACGCGCCGAACAGCCGGATGACCTCCGGCCCGTACATGCGCGGCAGCAGCTCCGCCCGCGCCTGCCCGTCCCCGTGCTCGCCCGACAGCGAGCCGCCGTGCCCGACGACGAGATCGGCGAGGTCGGAGGAGAAGGCCCGGTAGCGGGCCACCCCGGCGGGGGACGCCAGGTCGAAGTCGATCCGTACGTGGACACAGCCCTCGCCGAAGTGCCCGTACGGGGTCCCCCGCAGCCCGTGCGCCGCCAGCAGCTCCCGGAACGCGCGCAGGTATGCCCCCAGCCGGGCCGGCGGTACCGCGCAGTCCTCCCATCCCGGCCAGGCCATGGTCCCGTCGGGCATGCGCGTGGCGGTGCCGGCGGCGTCCTCGCGGATCCGCCACAGGGCCCGCCGCGCGGCCGGGTCGGTGACCACGAGGGCGTCGAGCGCGTCCGCGTCCCGGACCAGCGAGCGGGCGCCGCCCTCGTCCGGCATCTCCGCGAACAGCCAGGCCCGCCCGCGCGGCAGACCGGCCCCCGCTCCCCGCACCAGGTCCTCGGCCATGCCCTCCACCGTCAGCGGCCCGTGCCCGAGCAGCCCGGCGGCGGCGTCCGCGGCCGCGCTCTCGTCGGCGTACCCGAGCACCGCGAGGGCGGGCGCGCGCGGCAGTTCCACCAGGCGCACCACGGCCTCGGTGACCACGCCGAGGGTGCCTTCGCTCCCGCAGAAGGCGCGGGCCACCTGGACGCCCCGCTCGGGCAGCAGCGCGTCCAGGCCGCCGTAGCCGGAGATACGGCGGGAGAAGCCGCCCGCCAGGCCGGTGCGCAGGGTGGCGAGGTGGCTGTCGACGAGCCGGCGCAGGCCCTCGGGGGCCCCGGCCCAGCCGGTGCCGATCCGGTGGGCGGAGCCGCCGTACGCGGTGACGGACAGCTCGGTGACGTTGTCGGCGGTGGTGCCCCAGGCGACGGAGTGGGCGCCGCAGGCGTTGTTGCCGATCATGCCGCCGAGGGTGCAGCGGGAGTGGGTGGAGGGGTCGGGGCCGAAGGTCAGCCCGTGCGGGCGGGCGGCGGCCCGCAGCCGGTCGAGGACCAGGCCGGGCTGGACGACGGCGGTGCGCGCGGCCGGGTCGAGGGCGACGAGGGCGTTCATGTGCCGGGTGAGGTCGAGGACGATCCCGGTGCCGGTGGCCTGTCCGGCGATGGAGGTGCCGCCGCCGCGCGGGACGACGGGGACCCCGGCGCCGGCGCAGACGCGCAGGGCGGCGGCCACGTCCTCGGCGTCGCGCGGGGTGACGACGCCCACGGGCACCCGGCGGTAGTTGGAGGCGTCCATCGTCATGAGGGCGCGGGCCGCCGCGCCGAAATCCACCTCCCCGCGCAGTTCCGCCCGTAGTGTCCGCTCAAGATCGCGTGTGCTGTCCCCGGTCGCCGTCACACCGGCCAGCCTCGCACCGGGACGGACCGTCTCACCGGGTGGACGCGCGTCCGGAGCGCGGAGCGGGAACCGATACGCTCCGCTCGTGGCTGAGATCCAGATTCCCGCTGACATCAAGCCCGCCGACGGACGCTTCGGCGCGGGCCCCTCCAAGGTGCGGACCGAGGCGCTGGACGCCCTCGCCGCCACCGGTACCTCCCTGCTCGGCACCTCCCACCGCCAGGCCCCGGTCAAGAACCTGGTCGGATCGGTGCGCCAGGGCCTCCGGGACCTCTTCTCCCTCCCCGACGGGTACGAGGTGATCCTGGGCAACGGCGGCTCCACCGCCTTCTGGGACATCGCGACCGCCGGTCTGATCGAGCGGAAGTCCCAGCACCTGACCTTCGGCGAGTTCTCGTCCAAGTTCGCCAATGCCGCGAAGCTCGCGCCGTGGCTGGACGAGCCGTCCGTGATCTCCTCCGAGCCGGGCACGCACCCCGAGCCGGTGGCCGAGGCGGGCGTGGACGTGTACGCGTACACCCACAACGAGACCTCGACGGGTGTCGCGGCGCCCATCCGGCGGGTCGCGGGCGCGGACGCCGGGTCCCTCGTTCTGGTGGACGCGACCTCGGGTGCCGGCGGTCTGCCGGTGGACATCACCGAGACGGACGTCTACTACTTCGCCCCGCAGAAGTCCTTCGCCTCCGACGGCGGTCTGTGGCTGGCGGCGTTCTCCCCGGCGGCCCTGGAGCGCGCGGCCCGCGTGCACGCCTCCGGCCGGCACATCCCGGAGTTCTTCTCGCTGCCGACGGCGATCGACAACTCGCTGAAGAACCAGACGTACAACACCCCGGCGCTGGCCACCCTGTTCCTGCTGGACCAGCAGCTGGAGTGGATGAACGGCCAGGGCGGCCTGGAGTTCACCACGGGGCGTACGGCGGCCAGCGCGCGCCACCTGTACGGCTGGGCGGAGGCGTCGAAGTACGCCAACCCCTTCGTCCAGGACGCGGACAAGCGCTCCTCGGTCATCGGCACGATCGACTTCTCGGACGACATCGACGCGGCGGCCGTCGCCAAGGTGCTGCGCGCCAACGGCATCGTGGACACCGAGCCCTACCGCAAGCTGGGCCGCAACCAGCTGCGTGTCGCGATGTTCCCGGCGGTCGACCCGGCGGACGTGCAGGCCCTGACGGCCTGCGTCGACTACGTGATCGAGAAGCTGTAGCGGCCGGAGCACCCCGGCAGCACCCGGCAGCACCCGGTACGAAGCCCCGCGCGGCCCCCGGTGACCTTCCGTCACCGGGGGCTTCGCCGTGTTCGCGCACCTCACGGCCGAGGCGCGGCCCGGCACGCGATACCTTCTGGAGTTCCGGCGGCGAATTGTGGAGGCAGCGGCGTGAGCGTGCGAGTGACGGCGGCCCAGAGCGGTGTGGACCCCTTCGGCACGGCCCGGCTGCGGCGCGGGGTGCTGGACGCCTGGGGCGCCGGGCCGGCCCGGTTCCGCGAGGACGCCAACGCCGAGGAGGACCTGGCGCTCGGCGGCTACCGGGACCGCCTCGTGGTGGAGCTGGCGCAGAACGCCGCCGACGCGGCGGCCCGCGCCGGGGTCCCGGGCCGGCTGCGGCTGACCCTGCACGAGAACGGCGACGGCCCCGCGCTGCTGGCCGTCGCCAACACCGGTGCCCCGCTGGACGCGACGGGCGTGGAGTCGCTGAGCACGCTGCGCGCCTCCGCCAAGCGCGAGCCCGCCGGGGACAGCGTCGGCCGCTTCGGCGTCGGCTTCGCCGCCGTCCTCGCCGTCTGCGACGAGCCGGCCGTGCTGGGCCGCCACGGCGGGGTGCGCTGGTCCCTGGCCGAGGCCCGCGAGCTGGCCCGGGAGGCCGCCGTCGGCAGCCCCGGCCTCGGCGACGAACTCCGCCGCCGCGACGGGCACGTCCCCCTGCTGCGCCTGCCGCTGCCCGCCGAGGGCACCGCCCCCGAGGGCTACGACACCGTGGTGGTGCTGCCGCTGCGCGACGCCGCCGCCGAGGACCTGGTGGCGCGGCTGCTGGCCGGCATCGACGACGCGCTGCTGCTGACCCTGCCCGGCCTGTGCGAGATCGTCGTGGAGACCCGGAACGGCGCGCGCCGGCTGGACCGCCGCGACGAGGGCCCGTACACGGTGGTCGAGGACACCGCCGCCGACGGTACGCGCGTCAACCGCTGGCGCACCGTCCGCCACGGCGGCCCCCTGGACAAGGCCCTGCTCGCGGGCCGGCCCGTGGAGGAACGGCTGCGGCCCGCCTGGGCGGTGTCCTGGGCGGTGCCCGTCGACCCCGACGGCGCCCCGCTGCGCCCGGCCACCGCCGCCGTGGTGCACGCGCCGACCCCCACCGACGAGCCGCTGGGCATCCCCGCCCTGCTCATCGCGACGCTGCCGCTGGACACCACCCGCCGGCATCCCGCGCCGGGGCCGCTGCTGGACTTCCTCGTGGAGCGCGCGGCCGACGCGTACGCCGAACTCCTGGGCGCCTGGGACCCGGTGGGCCCGGAGCTGGTGGACCTGGTGCCCGGCCCGCTGGGCAAGGGCGAGCTGGACGGGGCCCTGCGCGCCGCCGTGCTGCGCCGCCTGCCCCGTACGGCCTTCCTCGCGCCCGCCGCCCCGCCCGAGCACGCCGAGGAGCGCGCCGCGCTGCGCCCCTTCGAGGCCGAGGTGGTGGAGGGCGCGGGCGCCGAGACCGTACGCGTCCTGGCCGAGGTGCTGCCGACCCTGCTGCCCGCCGGGCTGGAGCGCCGCGCCGAGCTGCGCACGCTGGGCGTGGGCCGGCTGCCGCTGGGCGACGCCATCGAGCGGATCGCGGGCATCGAGCGCACCCCGGAGTGGTGGCACCGGCTCTACGACAGCCTCGCCGGGGTGGACCCCGACCGGCTGTCCGGGCTGCCCGTGCCGCTCGCCGACGGCCGGACGACGATCGGCCCGCGCCATGTGCTGCTGCCGTACGAGGACACGCCCGCCGGACTGGCGCGCCTCGGGCTCAAGGTGGCCCACCCGGAGGCCGCGCACCCGCTGCTGGAGAAGCTGGGCGCGCTCCCGGCCACGGCCCGCGCGGTGCTGACGACCCCGCAGGTGCGGGCCGCGGTGGCCGCCTCGCTGGACGCCGGGGAGATCTGGGACGAGGACGCGGACACCCTGGACGCCGAGGAGCTGGCCGAGGTGGTGCTGGGCCTGGTCCGTGACGCGGAGCTGGCCCCGGGCGACGAGCCCTGGCTGGGCGCGCTGGCCCTCCCCGACGAGGACGGCGAGCCGGCCCCGGCGGGCGAACTGCTGCTGCCGGGCTCGCCGCTGGCGTCGGTGATCCGCGAGGACGAGGTCCCGTACGTGGACGCCGAGCTGGCCGAGCGGTGGGGCGCGGGCCCGCTGACCGCCTGCGGGGTGCTGGCCACCTTCCAGCTGGTGCGCGCGGCGGACGTGGTGCTCGACCCGGACGAACTGGAGCCGCGCGACGGGGACTTCGCCGAGCCGGACGACGCGGGGCTGCTGGACGCGGTCGACGTGTGGTGCGAGGACCTGCTCGACCAGCTGCCGGAGCTGCCCGTGCCGCCGGTCGCCACCGAGCTGGTCGCCGTACGCGATCTGGACCTGGTCGACGACGACTGCTGGCCGCAGGCCCTCGCCATGCTCGCGCGGCCGCCGCTGCGCGACGCGCTGACCCAGCCGGTGCGGGTCCTGCTGCCGGACGGCACCACGCGGTCGGTGCGCCCGTACACGGCGTGGTGGCTGCGCGACCACCCGGTGCTCGACGGGCGCCGCCCGGCGGGGCTCCGGGCGGCGGGCGGCGATCCGCTGCTGGCGGGGCTGTACACCTCGGCGGACGCCACGGGCTTCGAGGACGAGCAGGTGCTGCGCGCCCTGGGCGTACGGACCTCCGTACCGGCCCTGCTGGACGAGCCGGGCGGAGCCGCGGAGCTGCTGGGGCGGCTCGCGGACCCGGAGCGGGAGGTGACGGACCGGCAGCTGTACGGCCTGTACGGCGCCCTGGCCGATCTCGACCCCGAGCAGGTGACCCTGCCGGAGGAGCTGCGCGCGGTGGTGGACGGCGAGGTGGTCGTGGTGGACGCCGCCGAGGCGGTGATCGCGGACGCCCCGGACCTGCTGCCGCTGGCGGCGGGCCTGCCGCTGCTGCCGGTGACCCCCTCGCGGGCGGCGGACCTCGCGGAACTGCTCCAGGTCCGGCGGCTGTCGGAGACGGTGCCCGCGGAGGTGACCACGCCGGGTGAGGTGCACGAGGTACCGGACGCGGTACGGGTGCTGCTGGGCCCGGCCACCCCGGCGACGTACGTGGAGCACGAGGAGCTGGTCGCGGGCGGGGTGGAGCTGGACTGGCGGCGCACCCCGGACGGCACCCTGCACGCCTCCACGCTGGAGGGTGTCGCGGCGGGCCTGGCCTGGTCGGCGGGCCAGTGGCCGCGCCGCTTCGAGGTGGCGGCCCTGCTGGAGGACCCCTCCCGCACGGCGGAACTGGCCCGCGACCGCTGGTTCGACTAGGACAGCTCCCCGGCGGCCGCCAGCGGCAGCAGGTCGGGGCGCTTGGCGGTGCGGCCGTCGCCCGAGGAGCGGCCGCGCAGCCGGCGGCCCAGCCAGGGGCCGAGGAAGGCGGTCGCCCAGCGCAGTTCGGCCGCGGCGGCCGAGCGGCGCGCGGCGGCCGGGGGCGGGGGCAGCGGGTGGGACCAGGTGTCGTCGCTGCCGGGCAGGCCGACGGCGTGCGCGAGGGCGGCGGCGATGCGCTCGTGCCCGAGGGCGCTGGCGTGCAGCCGGTCGGCGGTCCACATCCGCGGGTCGGCCACCGCCTCGGGGAGGGCGGTCTCGGCGACGGTGACCCCGTGCCGGGCGGCCGCGGCCCGTACGAGCGCGTTGAGCGCGGTCAGCCGGGGGGCGAGGGGCCGGGCGAGCGGGGCGATCCTGCCGAGGTCGGGGAAGGTCACCGTGGCCACATGGGTCCCGGCGGCGGTGAGCGCGGCGAACATCGCCTCCAGGTGCCCGGCGGTCTCCGCCGCGTCGAAGCGGGGCCGCAGCACGTCGTTGACACCCGCGACGACGGTGGCGATGTCGGGGCGCAGCGCCAGCGCGGGCCCGAGCTGCTGCGCGCGGACCTGCCCGGCGAGCCGGCCGCGGACGGCGAGGTTGGCGTACAGCAGCCCGGGGCGGGCGGCCTCCAGGTGTGCGGCGAACCGGTCGGCGAAGCCGCGCAGCCCGAGGAGGTCGTCCCCGTCGCCCAGCCCCTCGGTCTGGCTGTCGCCGAGGGCGACGTAGCGCTGGTACTCAGTCTTCGGCACGGGCGGTCGGCCTCTCTCGCAGGACGGCGGCGCTGCGGCGGCACCAGTCGCGGTGGCCCTCCTCGAAGGCGATGCCGCGCAGCCCGGTCAGGTAGCCGCCGATGGCCTCGCCGCGGCGGAGGAACTCCTCCTCGCCGAGGTCGCCGCGCATCTTGCGCAGGACCCGGTGGAGGAGGTCGATCTTGGCGTCGGCGGCGGCGGCCCGTTCCTCCAGCTGGGCGATGACGGGCGCGGCGCCGATCCGGTCGGCGGTCTGGACCTTGACGAGGAGGTCGTCGCGGATGACGGAGGGCTTGGCGGCGGCCGTCGCGAACTCCGCCAGCGCGGTGCGGCCGGAGTCCGTGACCCGGAACAGGCGCTTGTTGGGACGGGCCTCCTGCACCACCTGGCGGCCGGAGACGAGCCCTTCCTTCTCCAGCCGGGTCAGCTCGGTGTAGAGCTGCTGGGGGGAGGCGTGCCAGAAGTTGCCGACACCGATGTCGAAGGACTTGGCCAGCTCGTAGCCGCTGTACTCCCCGTCCAGCAGCGCCGCCAGTACGGCATGTCTCAGGGCCATCGCGGCCGCCCCTTCCCTTTTCCTCGTACGCCCCGGCATCATACTCACGAAAGCGACTAGTCAATTCCTTGACTATGACGTCTGTGCCACGAGTACTCAGGAGGGGTCATGGAGACTGCCGTGAAGACCGCCGTGGAGACCGCCGAACGCTTCCGCGCCGCCGTCGAGGCGCGCGATCTCGCCGCGATCGAGGAGCTGTTCACCGAGGACATCCGCTTCTACAGCCCGGTGAAGTTCCGCCCGTTCGAGGGCCGGCCCATGGTGACGGGCCTCTTCGGGGTGCTGCTGCGCACCTTCGAGGACCTGCGCTACATCGGACACTTCGCCGGTGCGGTGGAGACCAGCGCCGACGGCACGGCGGGCCCGGCCGTGATCCTGCCCTTCCGGGCCACCGTGGACGGCAAGGAGATCCACGGCATCGACCAGCTCCACGTCGGTGCCGACGGCCGGATCTCGGAGTTCACGGTCATGGTCCGCCCGCAGTCCGCGCTGCACACCCTGAGCCAGGCGGTCCTGGCCGGGCTGACCGCGGACGGACTCGTCTGACGGACCCCCGCGACGGCCCGGCAACGGCCCCGCGGCGCCCGCGGGGCCTAGGCCGGGAAGCGGCGGTCGACCCAGCGGAAGGTGATCTCGATCAGGGCCGAGGCGGCCGCGGCGATCGCCACCGCGATCCACGGCATGGTCGTGCCCACCAGCCTGAGCTGGAAGAACTCCTGGAGCCAGGGCACGACCAGGACGATCAGGAAGGCCAGGCCCATCGCGCCCACCAGCGCCACCCGCCACCAGGTGTACGGGCGGGCGATGATCGCCAGCACCCACATCGAGGCCAGGAACAGGGTCAGCGTGGCCGCGCTGGTCTCGGCGTTCAGGGCCTCCGGCCCGGTGTAGTGGTGGCGGGCCACCAGATAGCTGACGAAGGTGGCCGTCGCCGCGATCGCACCGCCCGGGATCGCGTACCGCATCACCCGTTTCACGAAGTGCGGCTTGGCCCGCTCCTTGTTCGGGGCCAGGGCCAGGAAGAAGGCCGGGATGCCGATGGTCAGCGTGGACAGCAGCGTCAGGTGCCGGGGCAGGAAGGGGTACTCCACCTGGGAGCAGACCACCAGGACGGCCAGCAGCACCGAGTAGACCGTCTTCGTCAGGAAGAGGGTGGCCACCCGCGTGATGTTGCCGATGACCCGGCGGCCCTCCGCGACCACGGACGGCAGGGTGGAGAAGCTGTTGTTCAGCAGCACGATCTGCGCGACCGCGCGGGTGGCCTCCGAGCCGGAGCCCATGCTCACGCCGATGTCCGCGTCCTTGAGGGCGAGCACGTCGTTGACGCCGTCGCCGGTCATGGCGACGGTGTGGCCCCGGGACTGGAGGGCGCCGACCATGTCCCGCTTCTGCTGCGGGGTGACGCGCCCGAAGACGGAGTTCGCGTCGAGCACCTCCGCCATCTCCTCCTGCCCGGCGGGCAGCTTCCGCGCGTCGACGGTGTTCCCGGCGCCGGGCAGGCCCAGCTTCCCGGCGACCGCGCCCACGGAGACCGCGTTGTCACCGGAGATGACCTTGGCCTTGACGTCCTGGTCCTCGAAGTAGAGCAGCGTGTCGGCGGCGTCCGGCCGCAGCCGCTGCTCCAGGACCACCAGCGCGGCCGGCCGGACCCCGGTGGCCACCTCTTCGTCGTCCAGCTCGCGGGCGGAGCGGGCCAGCAGCAGCACGCGCAGGCCCTGCTCGTTGAGGGCGTCGACCTCGGTGAGGGCCGGGTCCCCGGCGGGCAGCAGCACATCGGGGGCGCCCAGCAGCCAGGTGTTGATCTCCCCGTCGCCCTCGCTGAAACTGGCGCCGCTGTACTTGCGGGCGGAGGAGAACGGCAGGGACTCGGTGCAGCGCCACTCCGCGCTGTCGGGGTAGGCGTCGATGATGGCCTGGAGGCTGGCGTTGGGCCGCGGGTCGGACTCCCCCAGCGCGCCGAGCACCTTCGTGACGTACGAGATCTCCGCGCCGCCGAGCGGCCGCAGCTCGGTGACGTCCATGCCGCCCTCGGTGAGGGTGCCGGTCTTGTCCAGGCAGACCACGTCCACCCGCGCCAGGCCCTCGATGGCGGGCAGCTCCTGCACCAGGCACTGCTGGCGGCCGAGCCGGATCACGCCGATCGCGAAGGCCACGGAAGTCAGCAGGACCAGGCCCTCGGGGATCATCGGGACGATGCCGCCGACGGTGCGGGCGACGGAGTCCTTGAAGTTGTTCTCCTTCACCACGAGCTGGCTGATGATCAGCCCGATCGAGGTCGGGATCATCATCCAGGTCACGTACTTGAGGATCGTGGAGATCCCGGAGCGCAGCTCGGAGTGGACGAGGGTGAAGCGGGACGCCTCCTCGGCCAGCTGGGCGGCGTACGCCTCGCGGCCGACCTTGGTGGCGGTGAAGGCGCCGCCGCCGGCGACGACGAAGGAGCCGGACATCACCGGGTCGCCGGGCCGTTTCAGGACGGGGTCGGCCTCGCCGGTGAGCAGGGACTCGTCGATCTCCAGCCCGTCGGCCTCACCGACGTTGCCGTCGACCACCACCTTGTCCCCGGGCCCGAGCTCGATGACGTCGCCGAGGACGATCTCGGAGGTGGAGATCTCGGCGGTGCGGCCGTCGCGGCGCACGCTCGGCCTGGCCTCCCCGATGACGGCGAGTCCGTCGAGGGTCTTCTTGGCGCGCAGCTCCTGGATGATGCCGATACCGGTGTTCGCGATGATCACGAAGCCGAAGAGGCTGTCCTGGATCGGCGCGACGATCAGCATGATCAGCCACAGCACGCCGATGATCGCGTTGAACCGGGTGAAGACATTGGCGCGGACGATGTCGGCGGTGGAGCGCGAGGAGCGCACCGGCACGTCGTTGACGTCGCCGCGCGCGACGCGTTCCGCGACCTCGGCGGTGGTCAGCCCCTCCGGCCGGAACCGGGGGGCCGGCGGCCGTACCGGGTGTACGGGGTCCAGCTCGGCCCCGGCGTCGATGGCCGTGCCGGGTCCGCCGCCCGGCTCGCGCCCGTCATGGTCGATCCTCGCCCGCTCCGTCATGGTTCCGACGGTAAGCGGGGTTCCGGGGCTTCACCCGCCGAGAGGCCCGAAGTCGCGACTTCGGGATGACCCGGATCGTCCCCTGGTAGGAGCCGGGCGGAGGCCGGGCCCAGGGCCGGGCGTACGGCGGCCCCCGCGCGGCTAGGCGGTGCCGGTGCGGCCCTCGCCCGGCCCGGAAACGGACCCGGGGCCGCCCTCGGCCGACGCCGCCGCCGACGCCGCGTGCCGCTTGAGCGCGGCGTCCCGCCCGCGGACGTACCAGATGCCGATGAGGCCGAGGAATCCGCCGGCCGCGCAGGTCCAGACCCACCACAGCTGACCACGGTCGGCGAACCATCCGTAGAAGGGCAGCTGGACCAGGAAGAGGGCGAACCACAGGATCGTGCCACCGGTGACGGTCGCGACGACGGGGCCCTCCAGGGGCTCGGGCGCCTCGTGCTTCGGAGTCCATTTGGCCATGCCGGAAGTCTAAGCGGGCCTGGTGGGGCCGACCGGTCGCCCTGCCCTCGCGGGGTTCTACGCGCGGAGATGGACGGCCTTTCCGTCATGTGTTCATACTGAAACGGTTTGGGCGCGGCCCATTTTCTTCGTATGAATCACCCATTGAGGACCGTATGAGCACCCCGGCCCCCGCCCCCGCATCCCTCACCCCGGAGCCCTCCCCACGGGAGCCCTCCGGCGCTGTGGACCGCTACTTCAAGATCTCCGAGCGCGGCTCCACCCTCGCCCGCGAGGTCCGCGGCGGCTTCGCCACCTTCTTCGCGATGGCCTACATCATCGTGCTGAACCCGATCATCCTGGGCAGCGCGAAGGACATGTACGGCCACCAGCTCGACGGCGGCCAGCTGGTGACGGCCACCGTCCTGACGGCGGCGTTCACCACCCTCCTCATGGGTGTCATCGGCAACGTCCCCATCGCGCTCGCCGCCGGCCTCGGCGTGAACACCGTCGTGGCCCTCCAGCTCGCCCCCCGCATGAGCTGGGCCGACGCCATGGGCATGGTGGTCCTCGCGGGCTTCGTGGTGATGCTGCTGGTGGCCACCGGCCTGCGCGAGCGCGTCATGAACGCCGTCCCGCTGGGCCTGCGCAAGGGCATCGCCATCGGCATCGGCCTATTCATCATGCTGATCGGCCTGGTCGACTCCGGTTTCGTCTCCCGCATCCCGGACGCCGCGCACACCACGGTCCCGCTCCAGCTCGGCGGCACCGGCCACCTCGACGGCTGGCCGGTGCTGATCTTCGTGATCGGCGTACTGCTCACGCTCGCGCTGATGATCCGCAAGGTGCCGGGCGCGATCCTGATCTCCATCGTGGCGATGACCCTCGCCGCCGTCGTCGTCCAGCTGGTCGCGGACCTGCCGGCCGCCGCCTGGGGCCTCACCGTCCCCGCGTGGCCGGGCAACCCGGTGGCGATGCCCGACTTCGGGCTCGTCGGCGAGGTCAGCCTCTTCGGCGGCTTCGGCAAGGTCGGCGTGCTGACCGGCTGCCTCTTCGTCTTCACCGTGCTGCTGTCCTGCTTCTTCGACGCGATGGGCACCATCCTCGGCGTCGGGGACGAGGCGAAGCTGATCGACCGGACCACCGGCGAGTTCCCCGGCATCAACAAGGTGCTGCTGATCGACGGCCTGGCCGTCGCCTCCGGCGGCGCCACCTCCTCCTCGGCCACCACCTGCTTCGTGGAGTCCACGGCGGGCGTCGGCGAGGGCGCCCGCACCGGCATGGCGAACGTCGTGACGGGCGGCCTCTTCGCCGTGGCGCTGTTCCTGACCCCGCTGGCCACCATGGTGCCGTCCCAGGCGGCCACGCCCGCGCTGATCGCGGTCGGCTTCCTGATCCTGGCGGGCTCGATCCGGGACATCGACTGGAACGACCTCACCATCGCCGTCCCGGCCTTCCTGGCCATGGTGATGATGCCGTTCACCTACTCGATCACCAACGGCATCGGCATCGGCTTCGTGAGCTTCTGCGCGCTGCGCCTGGCCACCGGCCGGGGACGCGAGGTACCCGCCGCCCTGTACGTGGTGTCGGCGGTGTTCGTCTTCTACTACGCGATGCCCGCCCTGGGCCTCGCGTAGGCACGGCCCCGGAGAAGGGGCCCGGGCACCGGCTCAGGTGACCCCGTAGAACTTCTCCGTCTCGTCGACGGCCGCCTTGAAGCGCTCGTCGAAGTCGTCGCGAATGAGCGTCCGGACCACATAGTCCTGGACGCTCATTCCGCGTTTGGCGGCATGGATCCGGAGCCTGTCGAGGAGCTCCCCGTCTATGCGCATGCTGAGCACATGTGTCCCCATGGCGAAAGAGTCGGGGCACCGGGTGCGCCCGTGGGCGGCTTTCGGCCGCCGACTCACCCGTACGAGTGACATGGCACATACCGCGTGCATGAGCACCGAAACCAGTGTTCTTTAGAGAGAGTAATGAGTTATTCTAAGTACATGCCTGACCTCTCCCATGGCGACGATGCTGCCGCCGTGAACGACCTCCGCTCCGCCGTCATGCGGCTGGGGCGGCGCCTGAAGCACCAGCGCGTCGACGAGTCGCTGAGCCCGACCGAGATGTCGGTCCTCGGCACCCTGGCCCGCTGCGGCCAGGCCACTCCGGGCGAGCTGGCCCGCCGCGAGCACGTCCAGCCGCCGTCGATGACACGCATCGTCGCGTTGCTGGAGGCCAAGGGACTGGTCACGCTGGAACCGCACCCCGACGACCGCCGCCAGAAGGTGGTCCGCCAGACGGAGGAGGCCGAAGCGATGCTCGAAGAGAGCCGCCGCAAGCGCAACGCCTTCCTGGCCGGGCTCGCGGCCGAGCTGACCGAGGACGAATGGGCCAAGCTGCGCGCGGCCGCCCCCGTCCTGGAGAAGCTCGCGCACCTGTAGGAACGACGCCAGGAGGCGAACGCTTTTGAGTACGGGAAACGGAGCAGATTCCGCACCCGGCCACATATCCACCACCACCAGCGCCGCGCACCCCGCGGCACGGGCGGGCAAGAACCTCGGGGCACCCCCCGGCAGCGGCCGGGGCGGGATGTTCAGCTCGCTGAGGATCCGGAACTACCGGCTCTTCGCCACCGGCCAGGTCGTGTCGAACACCGGCACCTGGATGCAGCGCATCGCCCAGGACTGGCTGGTCCTGTCCCTCACCGGCTCCGCCTCCGCCGTCGGCATCACCATCGCCCTGCAGTTCCTGCCGATGCTGATGTTCGGCCTCTACGGAGGCGTCCTCGCCGACCGGCTGCCCAAGCGGCCGCTGCTCCTCGCCACCCAGAGCGCCATGGGCCTGACCGGCCTGGCGCTCGCCGCCCTCACCCTGGCCGGGCACGTCCAGGTCTGGCACGTCTACCTCGCCGCCTTCGCCCTCGGCCTCGTCACCGTCGTGGACAACCCGGCCCGGCAGACCTTCGTCTCCGAGATGGTCGGCAAGGACCAGGTGGCCAACGCGGTCAGCCTGAACTCGGCCAACTTCCAGTCCGCGCGGCTGGTCGGCCCCGCCGTCGCCGGCGTGCTGATCACCGCCGTGGGCTCCGGCTGGGCCTTCCTGCTCAACGGCCTGTCCTTCGCCGCGCCCATCGCGGGCCTGCTGCTGATGCGCACCCAGGAGCTGCACCCGGTCGCGCCGCGGCCGCGCGCCAAGGGGCAGCTGCGCGAGGGGCTGCGCTATGTCGCGGGGCGGCCCGAGCTGGTCTGGCCGATCGTGCTCGTCGGCTTCATCGGCACCTTCGGCTTCAACTTCCCGATCTGGCTGTCGGCCTTCGTCAGCGACGTCTTCCACGGCGACGCGGGCACGTACGGGCTCTTCAACACGCTGATCGCGGCCGGCTCGCTGGCGGGTGCCCTGCTCGCCGCCCGGCGCGGGCAGTCCCGGCTGCGGGTGCTGGTGGCCGCCGCCGCGCTGTTCTCGGTACTGCTGCTCGTGACGGCCTTCGCGCCCGCGTTCTGGCTGTTCGCGGCGCTGCTGGTGCCGATCGGGGTCTTCGGGCTGACGGTGAACGTCACGGCGAACGCGAGCGTGCAGATGGCCACCGCGCCGGAGATGCGGGGGCGGGTGATGGCCCTGTTCATGATGGTGTTCACCGGGGGGACCCCGGTGGGCGCGCCGCTGCTGGGCTGGATCACCGATACGTACGGTGCGCGGGCGGGGATGGCCTCGGGTGCGCTGATCTCGCTGGCCGCCTCCGTGGCGATCGCGGTGATCCTGGCCCGGGTGGGCAACCTGCGGCTGCGCGTGGGGCGGCACGGCCTGGTCTTCGTCCCGGCCGTCCCGCACCGCCGCGAACTGGTGACGGTGGCCTGAGCGAAGCCCCCGGCGGGCCTTCCCGGGGCTCCGCCCCGCACCCCGCCGGGCCCGCGCCCCACTACGCTCGCCGCATGAGACTGTTCGTCGCCGTGTTGCCGCCCGACGCCGCCCTCGCCGAGCTGGAGGCGGCCGTGGGGCCGTTGCGGGACGAGCGGCTGATCTGGACCGCCGGGGCGGGGTGGCATTTCACGCTCGCGTTCCTGGGCGAGGTGGGCGAGGAACTGCTCCCGGAGCTGCGGGCCCGGCTGGAGCGGGCCGCGCACCGGACGGCGCCCTTCACGCTGCGCGTGCACGGCTCCGGGCAGTTCGGGGAGAACGTGCTGTGGGCCGGCGCCGCCGGGGAGCTGCCCGCCCTGCGGATGCTCGCCGAGCGGACCGACGCCGCCGCCCGGCGGGCCGGCGTACCCCTGGAGCGGCACCGGCGGTACACCCCGCACCTCACCCTGGCCCGCGGCCGGCACGGCGGCCCGCCGCTGGGCCCGTACCGGGACGCCCTCGCCGGCTTCGAGGGCGCGCCCTGGCGGGCGGAGACCCTCAGCCTGGTCCGCAGCCACCTCCCGGCGGACGGGGTGCCGGGCGCGCGCCCCCGGTACGAGACGGTCGGCGCCTGGCCGCTGGCGGGCCGGACGGCATGAGGCGGCCCGCCCCTGCCGGGACGGGCCGCCTCACGGGTGCCGGTGCTTACCAGCCGCCGGTACCGATCTCCTTGCGGGCGCCGAGGCCGCCGGAGCCGGTGCCCGGGTAGAGGAAGAGCTTGCCGGTGGCGTTCTGGACGGCGACCAGGTCGTCCGAGAGCTGCGAGTTCAGCAGGTCGCCGCCGATCAGGTCCGACATGCCGTTCCAGCCGCCCGAGCCGATCTCGATGCGCGGGCTCAGGTAGCCCTTGTCACCGGGGTACATGAACAGCTTGCCCGTGGACTTCTGCACCGCGACCAGGTCCTGGCGCCCGGTGTTGTTGAGGTCCATGCCGGTCAGGTTGGTCATGCCGTTCCAGCCGCCGGAGCCGATCTCCTTGCGGGCGGCGAGCTGGCCGCCGGAGGTGCCCGGGTAGAGGTAGAGCTTGCCGGTGGTCTTGTCCACGGCGGCCAGGTCCGCGATCTTGTCGCCGTTGAGGTTCAGGCCCGTCAGGCTGGTCATGTTGTTCCAGCCGCCCGAGCCGATCATGACGCGGCTGCCGCCGGAGGCGATCGTGGAGTTGTCGGCGCCCTTGTAGAGCCACAGCTTGCCGGTGGACTCCTCCACCGCCACGATGTCGTCCTTGCCGTCGCCGGTGAAGTCGCCGCCGGTCAGGTTGGTCATGCCGTTCCAGCCGCCCGAGCCGATGAGGACGCGGTTGCCGCCGGAGGCGATGGTGCCGTTCGAGGCGCCCTTGTAGAGCCAGAGCTTGCCGGTGGAAGCCTCCACCGCGACGACGTCGACCACGTTGTCGCCGTTGAGGTCGGCGGAGGCCAGGTCGACCATGCCGGCGGAGCCGGTGCCCGCCTCACCCGGGCCGGTCGGCTTGGGCTCGGGGGTCTTGGTCTCGCAGTTCTTGCTGGTCAGCGACTTGGACCAGCGGCCGAAGCCGTAGAAGGCGCTGTCGTTGAAGACCGTGCGCTGGTCATCGCCCCAGAAGCGCTGCTCGTAGTGCAGGTGGGCGCCGGTGGAGTTGCCGGTGCTGCCGACGACGCCGATCTGCTGGCCGGCCTTGACCGTGGCCCCGTTGGAGATGCTGAAGCCGTTGAGGTGGGCGTAGACGGTGGTCCAGCCGCCGCCGTGGTTGATGACCACGTACTTGCCGTAGCTGCGGTCACCGAGGTCGACGACCTTGGCGGTGCCGCCGGCGCTGGCGACGACCGGCGAGTTCGCGGTGGAGCCGCCCTGGGTCCAGTCCACGGCGTGGTGGCTCGGGCTGTGGCCGTCACGGGAGGCGCCCTGCCAGGTCTCGCCGCACTTGAACGGCATCTGGAAGTCGGGGCGGGCGTCGCCCTCGGCGGCGGCCATCGGGGACATCATCGGGCCGTCGGACAGGCCGAGGTCCGTGGCCGTCAGCTCGGTCAGGTCGCCGTGCGGGTCCTCCGGCCCGCCGTCGGCGTTCGCACCGCCGGCGGAGAGGGCCACGGCGGCCATGGTGGCGCAGACCAGACCGGTGGCGATACGGACCCGGCGGGTCATGAAGCGGGACAGGGTGGAGGTGGTCTCAACAGACATGGGAGTACGTCCAAACCGGCACGGGCGTGCCAAGGAGGTGTCAGGGAAGGGGTGGTGCGTAAGGAGAGCGGGGAGAGGTCGGGGCGGCTACCAGCCGCCGGAGCCGATCTCCTTGCGCGCCCCCAGACCCGCGCCGGTGCCCGGGTAGAGGTAGAGCTTTCCGGTGGCCGCGTCGACGCCGACGAGGTCGTCGTTCGCGTTCGAGGTGAAGTCGCCGCCGGTGAGGTCGGTCATGCCGTTCCAGCCGCCCGAGCCGATCTCCGTACGGGAGTTCAGGCCGGTGCCGTTGCTGGTGTAGAGGAAGAGCTTGCCGGTGGAGCGCTCGGCGGCGACCACATCGGTCCTGCGGTCGTTGTTGATGTCCATGCCGACCAGGTCGTGCATGCCGTTCCAGCCGCCGCTGCCGATCAGGACGCGGCTGCTGCCGCCGCCGATGGATCCGGCGCCGTTGCCCTTGTAGAGCCACAGCTTGCCCGTGGACTTCTCGACCGCGGCGACATCGGCCTTGCCGTCGCCGTTGAAGTCGCCGCCCATCAGGTCGGTCATCCCGTTCCAGCCGCCGGAGCCGATCTCCTTGCGGGAGTTCAGGCCGCTGCCGTTGCCCGGGTAGAGGTACAGCTTTCCGCTGGCCTCCTCGACGGCCACGAGGTCGTCCTTGCCGTCGCCGGTGTAGTCGCCGCCGGCCAGGCCGGACATGCCGTTCCAGCCGCCGCTGCCTATCTCGACGCGGCTGCCGCCGGAGGCGATGGTGCCGTTGGAATTGCCCTTGTAGAGCCACAGCTTGCCGGTGGACGCCTGCACCCCGACCACGTCGTCGACGGAGTCGTCGTTGATGTCGACCGCGACGAGATCGGTCATGCCGGGCGCCGGGGGCGGCGGGGTGGTCACGTCCTCGGCGATGTTCTTGTAGCGGACGGGCTGGTAGGGGCCGTAGCCCGGGTAGTACGGGTAGTCGTAGACGCGGTGATGGACACCGCTGGGGGTGAAGTCGAAGCCCCAGTACTGGGTGCGGTCGGAGTTGGCCCACTTCTCGAACAGGACCACATGGCCCTGGGAGCCGCTGTCGTCGTCCAGGAGGGCGTCGCCCGCCTTGAGTTCGGACTTGGTGATGGACTCGGTGACACCGCGCGGGCCGAAGGTGTTGGTGGCCGGCTGGAAGTCCAGGTCCCAGGCCATCGAGACGAAGCCCGAGCAGTCCGTGCGGTAACCACCGTGCTTGCCACCGCCGTTGTAGTCCAGGCCGATGCCGACCCAGCTCCTGGCCCGGGCGATGACCGCGCTGCGGGTGATCTTCGTATTGCCCTCGGCGGCGGCCGAGGAGAAGGAGGCCGCCCGCAGTTGCTCGTCGGCCGGCTGCTCGGGGCCCTGGCCGGGGCTGCCGTAGTCGGGGTTCTCCGCCTCGGCGACGGCCGCCGGGGCGGCGAAGGCGGCGGAGTCGACGGCGACCACGGCGCCGGCGGCGACGGCTCCGGCGATGAGGGCGGCGACGGCCGCGTGGCGGGCTCTGGGCAGGGATCGGGACATGGCTGTGCTCCGGTGGTGGTGGGTCAGGAGGTCTGGATGGCCGGGAGCGAGGGCTCGACCGGCGGCGTACGGCGCGGTGCGCGGTGCTGCGGGTTGCGGTGTTGCGGGAGTGCGGCGGACGGACAGCTGTCCTGCAGGTACAGCGGTCCTGGGGCCTGCGGGCGGTACGAGGTGCCTGGCGGCCGGTGTCAGGAGCCAGGCGGGCGGTGCGGGGGCCTAGCGGGGGCTGCTGACCGCCGTGAGCGGGGTGTTCGCCGGGGTCGAGGGGCCGGCCGTTCCGGCCGCGGGCACCGGGTGGGCGGGGGCGTGGGCGGAGGCCATCGGTGCGACGGAGGTGATGCCGAGGGTGAGGGCGACGACCGCGGTGGCCCGGAGGATTCCAGTACGCATGGGAGTGGTTCTTCCTTCCGAATCGAAGAGGTGGGCTGCTGTCCCCCGGCGTTCCGTCCCGGTGACAAGCAATAGATTCGCCGCTCCCCGCGGCCGGTGGAAGAGAGATCCACTGGCCCGAAGCGGTCATGGCCGGTCACGGCCAGAGAGGCCCGATCCGGCCGCGACGGCAGCGCAGATTCCAGCCACCCCGCCCCCGGCCCCCGCCCCCGGACACGCAGAAGCCGCCCGGCCCGGCCACTGTCGTGACCGCACCGGGCGGCTGGGTTCCGTACGGGGAGGGCGCCTACGGGCGGGCGGGCAGCCAGCCCTCCTGGACGGCCCGCACCCCGGCCTCGAAGCGGCTGCGCGCGCCCAGGCGTTCCATCAGCTCGTTCGCGATGCGCCGGGCCGTCCGCGAGGACACCCCGAGCCGCTTGGCGATCGCGTCATCGGTATGACCCTCGGCCAGCAGCCGTACGGCGGTGGTCTGCTGGGCGGTCAGCCCGTCCGGTCCGAGGACGGCGATCTCGGCCAGCGGCTGCGCGGTGGCCCACGTGGACTCGAAGAGCGCGCAGAGGGCGACGAGCATGCCGTGCCCGCTGAGCACGACCGCGCCCGCCGAGGAGTCGTCGCTCACCGGGATCAGCGCCGTCGAGCGGTCCACGATCAGCATCCGCGTCGGCAGCGAGGCCACCGTACGGACCTGCCCGCCCAGCTCGGTGAGCCAGTTGGCGTGCTCCACGGAGGGCCTGCTGTTGCGGACACTGTCCAGGTAGACCGTGCGCATCCGCACCCCGCGCTCCAGCAGCGTCCGGTTCAGCGGACGCGAGGCGGCCAGCGCCGACTCGCTCAGCGTGGCGTCCGGGGAGAAGGCCAGCAGCTCCTCCTTCGTCTCCCGGGTCAGCGCCACCAGCCGGTCGCGGACCGCGTCGAGGCCGATCAGCTGCTCCACCCCGGGATGCCGGGCGGCGGGGCGCAGCTCCGAGTACTCGGAGATCAGCCGGGCGGCGGCCGCCCGGGACGCCTCCAGCCGCTGCTGCTGCGCGGCCAGCTCCGCCTGCCCGCGCGCCATCAGGATCTCCATCCCGATGTCCGGGGAGACCGCGCGCAGCCGTCCGCTGTCGTCCGCCGAGGGCTGGACCAGGGCCAGCTCGCTGAGCAGGTCGAGCGCTGCGCGTACGTCGTCCTCGGCGACGCCGAGGCTCACGGCCAGGGCCGCGACTCCCGACGCGGGATCGATGAGCATGGCGCGGTAGACGGCGTCGGCTCTGGCATCGAGTCCGAGTTCGGTCAACATGTGGTTCCCCCCACCCCGTTGGTACTTCGATGGGGAAGATCATCGCAGAATCGCGCCGCGTGGCCAGTTGTGTCCACGACCACAACCGGCCAGCGTGTTCCGTTTCCGGCGGAGGCCCGCAGGGGGGACCGTGGACCCATGTACCTCGTCCACGCCCGTCTGCGGACGGTCCCCCCTGCGGAAGTCCCCGACGACCTGCGCGCGACGGCCCGCGCGGGCCTGCGCCCGGGGGACCGCGTCGAGCACCTGGCGGTGCATCCGCAGTCCGCGGAACACTTCACGCTCGGCTTCTACGTGCTGTCGGACTCCCTGGAGGAGGCCGAGCGGCGGGCCGAGGCGGTGTGCCGCCGGCTGCTGGGCGCGCGGGTGCTGCCGCGGGCCCGGCTGCTGGATGTCGGGGTGCCGCTGATGCCGGTGGCGCTGATGGAGCGGCGGGCGGTCTGAGGGCCGCGGCCGGGTCGGTTGTCCGCAACCGGACACGACCGGTTGCGGCCAGCCGCTACCCCTTCACCCCCCGCTGAGCTGCGGCTTAGCTAGGTCTCACCGGAAAGGGACAGCGCCACCGCGGGACGCTGGACCGGCCGGGACTCCGCAGTCAGTACGCCTCAGGGCGCTCCGAAGGGAACCGGACATCATGCGCATCACCCGTATCTTCCAGGCCGCCGCGGTCGTCGCCCTCACCGTCGTCCTCGGTGCCCCCGCCGTCGCCTCCGCCGCCCCGCTGACCGCCGCCAAGCCGCCGGTCGCCGCGCAGAACGGCGACATGAGCTGGCAGTGACCGCTGCCTCCCCGAGCCCGGCCACAGCCCCTGCGTCGATGACGCGGGGGCTGCCGCGTTAGGCTCGACGGGTGGATCCCAAGACCCGAAACCGTGTGATGGCCGGTGTGCTCGTGCTGATGTTCCTCGTCGTGGCCGTGGCGGCCGCCGTGGGCCAGTAGCACCCTCCGGCGGCCGGACCCCTCCGGCGGCCCGCTACCAGGCGAACGCCTCCGGCGAGGCCCCCGGCCCGGGGAAGATCTCGTCCAGGCCCGTCAGGACCTCCTCGCCGAGCTCCAGCTCCACCGCGCGCAGCGCGCCGTCGAGCTGCTCCTGCGTACGCGGGCCCACGATCGGCCCGGTGACCCCGGGGCGGGTCAGCAGCCAGGCCAGCCCGACCTCGCCCGGCGCGAGGCCGTGCTTGTCGAGCAGGTCCTCGTACGCCTGCACCTGCGCGCGGACCGTGCTGTTCGCGAGGGCTTCGGCGGAGCGGCCGGAGGCCCGGCGCCCGCCCTCGGTCTCCTTCTTGATGACGCCGCCCAGCAGCCCGCCGTGCAGCGGGGACCACGGGATGACCCCGAGGCCGTACTCCTGGGCCGCCGGGATGACCTCCATCTCGGCGCGCCGCTCGGCGAGGTTGTAGAGGCACTGCTCGCTGACCAGGCCGAGGCGGCCGGAGCGGGCGGCGGTCTCGTTGGCCTGGGCGATCTTCCAGCCGGGGAAGTTGGAGGAGCCGGCGTAGAGGATCTTGCCCTGCTGGATCAGGACCTCGACGGCCTGCCAGATCTCCTCGAAGGGGGTGTGCCGGTCGATGTGGTGGAACTGGTAGAGGTCGATGTAGTCCGTCTGGAGGCGCTGGAGGCTGGCGTCGACGGCCCGCCGGATGTTGAGCGCCGACAGGCGGTCGTAGTTGGGCCAGGTCTCGCCCTCGGGGGCCATGCTGGCGTAGACCTTGGTGGCGAGCACCGTCTTCTCGCGCCGTCGGCCGCCCTGGGCGAACCAGGTGCCGAGGATCTCCTCGGTGCGGCCCTTGTTCTCGCCCCAGCCGTAGACGTTGGCGGTGTCGAAGAGGTTGATGCCCGCGTCGAGGGCGGAGTCCATGATCGCGTGGCTTTCGGACTCGCCCGTCTGGGGGCCGAAGTTCATGGTGCCGAGTACGAGTCGGCTGACCTTGAGACCGGTGCGTCCGAGCTGTGTGTACTTCATGGGTCACCAGCCAACTGCTTGGAGTGGACTCCAGGCAAGCCCCTCCCGTGAAGGTGCCGTTACGTGTCGCGGGCGGGCCGGTAGGGGCCGCCGACGGCCCACGCCTGGTGCAGCACCGCCGCGAACTCCCCCGCCAGCCGGTGCTCGCCGGAGGCGTTGGGGTGCGTACCGTCGTAGGTGTCGTACCGGATGTCGTACGAGGCCGGGCGCGCGGCCAGCAGCAGCGGCGAGGCGGGCGTGCTGAGGTCGGCGACGGCCTTGGCGAGCAGTTCGTTGAAGCGGGCCACCTCGGCCGCGAAGGGGGCGTCCTCCTCGGCCCGGCTGTTCGGTATGACCGGCAGCAGCACCATGCGCACGGCCGGGGCGGCGGCGCGGGCCGCCGCGACGAAGGCGCGCACGTTGGCGGTGGTCTGCCCGGCGTCGGTGTAGAAGCCGAGGTCGATCAGGCCCAGGGAGACCAGCAGCACGTCGGGCCGGTGCGCGGCGACGGCCTCCCCGACGAGCGGGGCCATGTGCTGCCAGCCCTCGCCCCAGCCGGCCAGATGGCGGCGGGCGGGGCCGGGGAAGCCCGGGTCGGCGTAGGCGTGGCTGACGGGCGCGTCGGCGGCGGTGTCGTAGAGCGTGTCGCGGGGGCCGACGATCCGGTGCGGGCCGTCGGGGACGGCGGTGAGGTGCTGCCACATCCGGTAGCGCCAGGTGTAGTCGCCGGCGCGTCCGATGGTCATGGAGTCGCCGACGAACATGAAACGCATCCGGTCATCATCGCGGATCGCGCGGCGGACGCCCCTGTGACGCCGGACACGCGGGGGCTCCTGGCAGGCTGGGAGGATGCGCCCGCCCCTGCCGTCCGCCGCCGCCCTCGCCCTGGCCGCCGCGGCCGTCCTCTCCGCCGTGCTGCCCGGCGCGTCCGCCGCCCTGGCCGCCGGCTCCCCCGCGCCCTCCTCGTTCACCATCTCCGACCCGCGGATCAAGGAGTCGAGCGGGCTCGCGGCCAGCCGGATCCACCCGGGGGTCTACTGGACGCACAACGACAGCGAGGACGGCCCCTACGTCTACGGGGTGGACTCGGCGACGGGCCGCACGGTGGCCCGGGTGACGCTCACCGGCATCGGCACCCCGCGCGATGTGGAGGCGATCTCGCTGGGGCCGGACGGGCAGCTCTACGTGGGCGACATCGGGGACAACCGGAACGGCACCTGGGACCACGTGTGGATCTACCGCTTCCCGGAGCCGAAGCAACTGGGTGATGTCACCGTCAAGGCCGCGCAGTTCACCGTGCGGTACGAGGACGGGCCGCGCGACGCCGAGTCCCTGATGGTCCATCCGGTGACGGGCCGGGTGTACATCGCGAGCAAGAACGAGAGCCGGGGCGGGCTGTACGAGGGCCCCGCGGAGCTGTCCACGGGCGGGGCGAACGTGTTCCGCCGGGTGGCGGACGTGCCGTGGGTGACGGACGGGGCCTTCTCCCCCGACGGCAGCCGGCTCACCCTGCGGGGCTACTTCACGGCCCGGACCTATCCGTGGAAGGACGGCCGTCCGGCGGGCGAGGGCGAGCGGGTGGACGCGCCCTGGCAGGGACAGGCGGAGTCGGTGACCTACACCCCCGACGGCTCCACGCTGATGTTCGGCTCGGAGGGCGCGAACAGCCGGGTCGTCGCCGTCCCGGTGGCCGCGGCCGCCGCCCCCTCGCCCGGGGCCGGTTCCGCCTCGCCGCGGCCGGGCTCCCCGCCGGAGGCGGCCCCGGCGCCGGAGCCGACGGGCGGCTTCGGCAAGGGCGCGCTGGTGCTGGCCGGGGGCCTGGCCCTGGTCTTCGGCGCGAAGCGGCTGCTGCGCCGCCGCCCGCGCGACTGACCGGCGGACGCCACGGCCGCCCGGCCCTCCGCGTGGCCGGTCCTACGAGTGGCCGGGGGTCCTCCGCGTGGCCGGGGTCCTACGAGTGGCCGAGGTCCGCGTCCTGGGCGTCCGAGGCCGGAGCCGAACCGGTGTCGGCGACGGCCGCGGCCGGCCGCAGCACGAACTCGTCCGTGCCCATCGAGTCGAGCACCGGCGGGGCCGGGCGCGGCGGCGCCGGGACCACCGCGGCCTCGGAGTGGCCGCCGCAGCCGTAGGACAGCGAGACCAGCCGGCCGTCCGCCGGGCTGAACTCGTTGGCGCAGACGCCGAACGCCTGCCCGAGCGAGCCGCCGACGGCGACGAGGAAGCCGCAGGAGACACAGGAGGCCGGGGCCGCCTGGGCCATCGGGGTCTTCGCGCCGAAGGACTCGTCCCAGCGGTCGGCCGCGGCGTGCAGCCCGTACCGGGAGAGCACGCGCGCCCGGCGCATGCCCAGTTCCTCCGCCACCGCGGTGATGGAGCCGCGGGCGGGCGCCACGGTGCGGTCGGTGACGTCGGCGTCCTCGGCCTCGACCAGTTCGGCCATCTCGGTGGAGACGACCGAGTTCGGCGGCGGCGTGTCCTCGCCGGACCAGCCCGGCTCCAGGCGCAGGTCGTCGGCCTCGGTGGGCAGCAGATCGCCCGGACCCATGTCCCCGGGGCGCAGCCGCTCGCTCCACGGCACCCACTCGGGGGCCAGCAGCGCGTCGTCGCCGGGGAGCAGCACCGTTTCGTCGAGGGTGACGTTCTTCGCGCGGGAGGCGCGGGTGACGGTGACGGCCCAGCGCCAGCCGCGGTAGCCCGGCTCCTTGGACTCGAAGAAGTGGGTGACGACGCGGTCGCCCTCCGCCACGGCGGAGACGTGCGCGCCCACGACTCCCGGGTAGGCGGCCTCCTCGGCTGCCGCGCGGGCGAGTTCTACCGCCTCGACGCACAGGCGGTCGGGGGTACGCGGGGTACGGCTTCGCGTCGTCGCAGCACTCACTGGTCTCGTTCTCTCCTACGCCGTCTCACGTGTGCGCCGTCCGTACTGTCGTTCACAACGACCCGACGGTGCCGTCCGTACGTGGCGCGGGCGGAGCGGACCAGAGGGCCGCGTCGACGTCCGCACCCGATCGGACTCCGGGCTCACCTCACTGCGATCCATTCTGCGGGATCACGAAGAGGCGCGCGGCCAGGAGCAACCGCCGGTGGCGCGCTACGCACGCTACCTCCTCTCAAGCCCTGGGCACACATGCAAGGTCCGATTCGCGGACAAGCGGGCCCGTTCACCCGCGTCCGGCGACACGCCGGGAGGCGCCCGAGGGGGCCCGGTGGGGCACTATGGCGGGTGTGGCACCCGTACGGTCGTCCGATGACGGCTCGGGACCGGCCAGGCGGGCCGGCCGGGCTGTCGGGCGTGCCCTGCACCGGCCGATCACCGGTCCGGCCAAGGGGATCCGGCGCGCCACGCACGCGCACGGGGCGGGCGAATCGGGCCTGGGCAAGCTGATCGAGCTGCACGCCATCAACGGCGCGGGCGACATGATGATCACGGTGGCGCTGGCCTCGACGGTGTTCTTCTCGGTGCCCACGGACGAGGCGCGGGGCCGGGTGGCCCTGTACCTGGCGATCACGATGGCGCCGTTCACGGTGCTGGCCCCGGTGATCGGCCCGCTGCTGGACCGGCTGCCGCACGGGCGGCGCGCGTCGATGGCGGCGGCGATGCTGGCGCGGGCGTTCCTCGCGGTGCTGATGTCGGGCGCGGTGGCCACGGGGGGCCTTGAGCTGTATCCGGCGGCGCTGGGCGTGCTGGTGGCGTCCAAGTCGTACGGGGTGGTGCGCAGCGCGGTGGTGCCGAGACTGCTGCCGCCGGCCTTCTCCCTCGTCAAGGCGAACTCGCGGGTCACGCTGGCCGGTCTGCTGGCCACGGGCGTGGCGGCGCCGGTGGCCGCCGGGCTCAACGCGATCGGGCCGCGCTGGCCGCTGTACGGGGCGTGTGTCGTCTTCCTGTGCGGGACCTTCGCGGCGTTCACGCTGCCGCACAAGGTGGACGACGCGAAGGGCGAGCGGCGGGCGCGGCTGTCCACGCACGAGGCGCACTCGAAGCGGCCGGGGCTGCGGACGGTGAGCCGGTCGGTGCTGTGCGGGCTGCTGGCGAACGCCGCGATGCGCGGGCTGTCCGGGTTCCTGATCTTCTTCCTGGCGTTCCTGCTGCGCGAGCATCCCCTGGCGGGGCAGAGCGCGGCGGTGTCGCTGGGCATCGTCGGCGTGTCGGCGGGGGTGGGCAACGCCTGCGGTACGGCGGTGGGCGCGTGGCTGCGCGCGCGGGCCCCGGAGGTGATCATCGCGGCGGTCCTCTGCCTGACCCTCGCGGTGTCGATCCTGGCGGGCGTGTTCTTCAGCGGCGTGATGGTGGCCGTCCTGGGCGCGACGGCCGGCTTCTGCCAGGCCCTGGCGAAGCTCTCCCTGGACGCGACGATCCAGCGCGACGTCCCGGAGTCGGTCCGCACCTCGGCCTTCGCCCGCTCGGAAACCCTGCTCCAGGTGGCCTGGGTCCTGGGCGGCGCGATCGGCATCGTCCTCCCCCTGAACGGCGTCCTGGGCATGGCGGTAGCCGCCACGATCGTCGCCCTGGGCACCACAATGGCCCTGAGAGGCGCCCTCCTCCCCCGCCACCCCACCAAACCCACCCTCGCCGGCGTCTGAGCCGGGGCCCAACTCCAGCCCCGCCGACGTTCGAGGCGCGAGCCAAACCCAGCCCCACCGGCGTCTGAGGCGCGCGCCAAACCCAGCCCCGCCGATGTCTGAGGCGCGCGCCAAATTCAGCCTCGCCGGCGTTTGAGGCGCGGGGTCCGGGGCGGAGCCCCGGCATTTCAGCCCCGCCGGCGATTGAGGCGCGGGGCCCGGGGCGGAGCCCC